>DASVAI010000277.1:0-19008 GCA_036376445.1 Acidobacteriaceae bacterium | reverse complement strand
CGGCTGTGCTCCAGGTCGTCCATGCGGCCGAGATAGATGTGCGACCAGGCGAGGAGGCGGGGATCCTTGCCGATGCGGACGGTCTCCTCGAAGTAATGGCGGGCGTCGTCGACATTGCGCTGCATGACCGCGCAGCGGGCTAGAAGGAAATCGGCCCGCGCCGCATCGCCGGAATGGCGGTCGAGTTCCTGATGAGCCAGCGTGGAAGCGCCGGCAACATCTCCCTGCATGAGCTTCAGCTCGGCCAGGTCGAGACCGTGTAGCTTGCGCGTGCCGCGGTGCACCACGTCGCCTTCACTTTGCTGCGTGAACTCAATGTGCTTCACGTGGCTGGTTTCGGAGGGGACATCCATGCCGTAGACCATCTCACCGATGGATTCCTTGAGCGATTGCGGCTCCTTCTCGAAAGCAACGAGCTTGTTGTAGAAGTAGTCGGTCAGGACGTAGCCTTGTTCCATATCGCGCTTTACCAGCGCCTGCCGGACAGCTTCCGCCTTCTGCTCCGTGGCGTGGCGCTCGCGCTCCACGGTGGCGAACTCGGAATGACTGACTACATCGGGTGCTTTATAGGGCGCGACTCCGGTGTCCATGGTGCGAGCTTCGACGGCGCGAATCATGCATTCGGTGACGAGCGAGACGATATCGCTGCGGAAGGTGTATTCGAGCGGGGCCTCGCGCACAGCCTTCAGAAACGGCAGCAGCCGGTCCATGGAGGAGGCACGCGCGTAAAGCAGCGGCTCGAGCTCAAAATGCAGATAGGTGTGGCGGATCTCATCCATGCGGACCTTGCCGTCACGGGTAGGCGAGGTGACGACAACATAGTCGCCGCCATAGACCCGGGCGTTGGTCTGGCCGGGATCGAGCAGCGGCTCTAGCACGACGGCGAAGCGGCTCTCTGTGCTGGTGTTCGCCGGCATCTTGAGATAGGCGTTGGTGCCGACGATCATCTTCGTCAATGAGTCATGCAGGTTGTTGACGATGCCGTCGTACTGCGGGCGGACGCTGATCCAGATGTAGTGGAGATCGATTTCACGCGCGAACTTGCGGACGAGCGGCAGGATTTCTACTACCTGGGTCGAGTCCGGCGGCATTTCGGTGAGCGGAACGCTGTTTGTGAGCTCGGGGGGCGGCGTGACATAGAGGGCGAGCGAGACGTACTGGGAAAGATTGTGGCTGGAGTCCGAGAGCTCGTGCTGGCGGACGTAGTTGCAAAGCTGGTCGCGGGTGTTTTGCGCATCCGCAGAAGCTTTGACGGCCTCGTTGACGGCATCGCGAACCTTCTGCCGGACGGGCTGCGACTGATCGAGCCCGGCGTCGTAGCCGCAGGCGTTCAGGGCCACAGCGATCTGGAAGACAGCCTCACTGGTCTGCAGACTGATCTGAGGACCAGCGGGATCGATGAGCGAGGGCGGCTTCTGAACTTCGGGCTGAATCGTGGCAGAGCCGGATGACGAGCTCTCCTGAGAGGAAGACGACTGCGCCCGAAGGACGCCGGGAGCCAGAAGGGTGAGCGCAAGGAGTTGTGGCGTGAGCGCGCGAAAACAGCAGGAGGACAACATAGGAAGGTCTGGCGCTCAGTCTACGGAAGTTATGGAAGCAGGGTCAACGGGTGCTAATAGGTAGGGAGATAGCAGCCGGGAAAGTGGGCCCCCATGGTTCCGACAGATTGAGCTGTCAACAAGAACCCGAAAAAAAATAGGAAACATCAACACAGAAGTGTGGTGTGAGGAGGTTATCCGCCAAATTCCTGTCCTCGACGATAGCCGTTACGCGGCCAATGAGCGCATTGTGCTGTTCGCAACAGTTGACATTTCATGCTCCCGAAAATCCCTGCGCACTTGCCGACTTCAGAGTAGTAATCCTGTAATGCGCAGGTGATTCGGGATGGGCTGGATCAAAGAGTAAAACGGTGAGTCGAGCCGCTTTACCGAACCTGCGCCTGCAAGGAAACCGGTAGTGGGCCGAAACCGTCAGTATTTGCGGGAGGGTCGCATGCGTGGCTTTGTTTGTGCATCGCTTCTCGGACTCGGTGCAACCTTGGCGGAAGGTGCGACGGTTATGCTCGCCGCGAGTCTCCCAGGGCACGTGGAATCGTGGTAAATCGATCCAACCCGCAGCGCACAGCTTTTCTCGCGAGCATGATTGTTCTTGCGACTTGCGCGGCAGGCAGGCAAACCCGGCCTTTGCGAGATCCGTTCGTTGCGCAAAAGCCGCTGGCGCCCTTGAGCGCTACCGATCCGGTGGTGCGGCAAGGCCTCTTCACCATTGACGCCGTCGTGAGAGATGCAGCAGGAAATCCGGTTTCGGACCTGACCCCTTCGCATTTCACGCTTCTCGACAAGGGGCGGCCTGCAATCATTCGCACTTTCCACGGTTCTCGGGCGGTGATCGAACCCACGCCCGAACTGATATTCGTCCTCGACGCCGTCAATCTCTCGCGCCAACAGCTGATGCAGACCGAAGGCGCGATTGTTCGTTTTCTGCGGCGCAACAACGGCCGTCTCGAATCTCCATGTTTTTTCTACCGGCTTACGTGGGACGGGTTGTTCTCGTCCTCGATGCCTACGCGGGATGGAAACATGCTGGCCAAGGAAGTGGGGCAGCATAAGTCTCCGCGAACTGTGTGGAGATCGGGCGGACCCGGTCTATTTGGCTCATGGGAGGGCAGGTCGCAGCCCAACCCGCTCTCTCTGCGCGCGCTGGGCTCGATTGCGATCGATCAGCGAGACGTCCCCGGCCACAAAGTCGTGGTGTGGATCGGTCCGGGATGGCCTGTGAATGGCGGCGACATCGGCTTCGACGAGGCAACGGAATTATCTACACGGCTACGGGAAGCCCGCATCACGCTGGACAACGTTAACGTGTGGCCGAATCCAGACCAGTCATTTGATTATCGCGACTACCTCGAAGCGCCCCGGTCGCAAAGGGACATGCAACCGGCCAAGATGGCACTGCAGGTGATCGCGACACACACAGGCGGCCTGGTGCTGGACTCGTCAGGCGACCTGGATCGAGACATCGAGCGCTGCGTCGAAGAGGAACGGAGCTTCTACACTCTCACCTTCAATCCCCCGCATACCTACCAGATGGACGAATTCCACACGATCCATGTGCAGGTGGATCGTCCTGCCGTGACGGTCCGCGCGCCCATGGGCTACTACAACGAGCCTGTGTATTTCGACAATCCCCGGCCGGGAAGTGAAAAGGTCACCGTCGCGCAGCTTGAAGAACTGGTGCATTCGCAGACCGACCTGCCGCGAAAGCTGACGAATCTGGAACTCACCGAACGGCTCGGCACGCCCCGGCTCGATGCGCTGTTGAGCGATATCCACGGCGAACGGGAGCGCCAGACGCTGACAGCGGATGCCGATCTGTCGTTCGCGCTCGCGCCCCCGCCCGACGAGATTGTGAATCGTCCGCCGCCTCCGGTGGAGGAGCAGCGCGCCATTTTGCAGCGCACCTTTGACTATCTACAGAATGCCATCCCCAAACTGCCCGACTTCTATGCCTTAAGAAACACCGTGCGCTTCGAAGAGCCTCCGGAACGCGACAATGAGACCTGGAAGATGCCGCTCCAGGACGAGACCTTCCACTTTGCCACCGGAGAGCACGCCACTGTTCTCTACCGAAACGGGCACGAGCTGGTTGAGAAAAAGAAGAAACTTGGCAAAGGTCCCGTCGTCAGAGGGGTGCGAGCACGCGATCTTGAAATCTCGGGCACGTTCGGTCCCATTCTGGCCTATGTGCTGACTGCCGCCGCTACCAGTCCAAGCACCCTCATGTGGAAGCGCTGGGAGCGCGGCAAATACGGAGATCTGGCTGTGTTCTCCTACAAAGCTGCCAGCACGAATAAGATGGTGCCCGAGATCACATATTGCTGCCTTCCGGAAGGTGACGGCACCACACCCTACCAAAACAAGGCCGACACCTATGGCGAATTCGGGCTCAACCCCGATACCGGGGCCATCATGCGGATCGTGATCAATGCAGATCTCAACGAAGAACGGGACCCCGCCGTGCCCCTCATCCGGTCGCAGGTTGTGGTCGAGTACGGTCCGGAGAAACTGGGCGGCAAGACCTATATCTGTCCCCAGCGGAGCGTGGAGATCTCGCGCGGCCGCTCCGAGCGCGAACTCCACGAGTGGGGCATGGTCTTCAGCGTGTACAGCTACTTCGAAACCATGATCAACGATGTGACTTTCGGTGGGTACCACAAGTTCGGGTCGGAAGCCCGCATTCTGCCTGGATTCGGAAAGACTGAGTAGACAAAACTCCCCAAAGCAAGCCGCCTCACTGCTTTGTTTGCAACCGCCGCAAGTCTCTGGGTTTGAACCTGACCACTAGCCACCAAGCTCGCGCTATCAAGCATTGGGCACATGAGCTCGAAGCTGGTGACTGTTCTGGAATATGCCGGATGGACGCTCATTTCGCCCAGGCGAGGCCGTCCGGAGATTTGCCTGCTGCGATCAGGCTCTGGACTTTCCATTGCGACAGGTCAATCGCGGCAATCTTTCCGCTGCTCATGCAGGAGACGTAAGCCACTTTGCCGTCGGGGCGGATGAGGATCTCTTGAGGTCCGCTGGGGACGTCGATGTTGCGCACGACTCGCATGCTGGCGAGATCCACCACGGCAACCTGGTTTGCCAGGGGCAGGGCTACGAGCAGGAAGCGGTTGTCCGGTGTCGGCGCCGTGCCATACCCGGTGCTCGGCAGTGGCACCCACGATTTCACTTTGTTCGTGCCGGTATCGATGACTGCGAGCTGTGGCCTGGTCTGGTCCGCGGTGAAGACCCAACGATCGTCGTTGGAGATGGAGATGCGCTGCGTTTCACGAGAGATCGGAATGACGGTGATGGTCTTTTTGCCCGCCAGGTCCAGAACGGAGACCGTGCCGGGACCGACGTTAGCGGTGTAGCCGCGACGTCCGTCGTGGGAGATAGCAAGCATGTGCGATTCCGGCTGGCCGGTCGGAATAGCCCCGAGGATCTTCTGCGATTGCGGATCGATGATCGTGATCGAGTGATCGAGCTCGGTGGTGACGTAGAGAAGATTGCGAGCACGATCGAATACGGGCTGATGGGGGCGAACGCCGTGGCCGAAGTTGAGGTGGCCAACGACCTTGCGTGAGGGCAGATCGAGGATCAGCATCTCCTTGCCGTCAAGACCCGGCTTGCCGACGCCGACGTTGCCGTAGATGGGGAGATACGCCATGCGGCCGTCTGCGGACGCGATGATCTCATGCCCATGCATGCTGGGTGTGCCTTCTGCGATCACGGCGAACTGCTCTCCGGAAACCGGGTCGACGATGCTGACGCTGGTGTCGCCCTGATTGACAACGAGCAACGACTGCGCACGGACGGTGTGGCTAGCAAGGAGGAGCGCAGAGAAGGAAAGACAGCAGATACACAGCTTTCGCATGAACGGACTATACAGCCGACTCCGCGCGCAGAACGCGAGAATTCAGCCTTTTACGGAGACGCCGGAAAAGGACATGACCATGGTGCCGCGGACGGGCTGATCGAAGAAGCGTGCGGGTGTGAAGACGCTGAAGAGCAGCAGATTGTCGATGGACTGGCGTGTCTGCGCGTCGACCGCACCGGAGAGGACCTTGTAGTCGTAGACACGTCCGTGCGTGTCGACGAAGACCTGCAGCACGACAGGATTGTCGGGATTCCCGATGTCGTCGGCCTGGAACGAAGAGTAGAGCAGGCGAGGCGCACTGGATATCTGGAGCGGGACATCGCGAGCCTCGACTGGTTCCGGCGAGACGACGTTGCCAACGACAGCGGCGGCCGTGCCGACGAGGAGGACCGTACTGGCGAAGCCGGCGGCGGCGCGCAGCAGGAAGGGACGGAAGGTGTTTTCCCAGCGAATATGGAAGCGCCCGAGGCGCTCGCTCGTCGAGTTACGGCTCTCCTGCGAGATGGCGACGCGGAGACGCAGGCCAAGGTCGGACGGCACGGGGGTAGGGCCGAGGGTGGAGACGAGGCTCTGGCTGTGCTTCCATGCGGAGAATTCGTGGGCGCAGGCGGCACACTCTTCGAGATGGCGCGTGATCTCGAGCATCTGCGCGCCGGGCATGTCGCCGTCCAGATAGCGCGAGAACTGGTCCTGGATGATGTGATTGCAGGAGCTCATTTGGCCTCCCGGAGCGCGGCCGTGGGAGTGAAGGACACGCAGTTCGTTTCCGCCGTGGAAACGGCCGCGGAGCGGACGAGGGGAGCGAGGCGGGACTTGAGGTGAGCGCGCCCGCGCATGAGCCGGGATTTGACGGTTCCCAGGTTGAGGCCGAGGATTTCGGCGATCTCCTCGTAGCCGAAGCCTTCGATATCGCGCAGCACAACGACGGCCTGGAATGGCTCCGGCAGGTCGCGGACCGCGGTCTCGACCTGTCCGCGGAGCTCGGCGTGAGCGGCCAGATCGAATGGCGACTCCTGCTGATCGACCAGTGTGTCTTTCAGGTGAAACGCCTCGCCGTCCTGGGCGCCGAGTTCCTGCTCGATAGTGATTTCCTTACGCTTGTGGCGGCACCACCAGCGGCGCTGGTTGGAGGCTTCGTGCAGGGCGATGCGATAAATCCAGGTGCGAAGGCTGGATTCGCCGTGGAAGCCGGCGATGCCACGATAAATCTTGATGAAGACGTCCTGAGTAATGTCGGCGGCTTCGCAGGGGTCGGGGATGGTGCGGGCGATGAGCGAGTAAAGGGGCGCGTGGTATTGGGCGATCAGAGAGGCGAAGGCCTCCTCAGATCCTGCCCGGAGCTCTGTTATGAGGGTGGCTTCATCGGGCCTGACGGCCGCCTGAGCTCCAAATACGTTGGCGAAGTTTCCCAAGGCCGTTCCTGCCTGCATTCTGAACGTCCCCCATACATTAGAGCATTTGGCCGGCCTTGTGCACCTGACCCCGCATATCTGCAGGGACAAGGCGCAAAAGAACGGTATGGCGCCCGCCCGGCGGTGCTTTTTAGGAGATCGATGTGCCGCCGGCGGCCGGGCTGGGCAGTGCTCACTCGGTTCCTACCCTACCTGCCTGCTTAGACACCCGGGCCGGGCGAAATGTTCCCTCTACAGGGGTTACTGCGGATTGGACGGAGCCGGGGCGGGTTTGTGAGTTGTCCGCTTGTGGGCCTTGGGCTTGGTAGCCGGGCCATCATCGACCACCGTTTTGCTGGGCTGGGGAGGAGGTGTGGCGGCGACGACCGCGGTGCGCAGGCGAAGCACTTCGGCATCCTGCGCCTGGGAAGACTGCAGCAGAGCGGCCCCGAGCTGGCTGCGACCGCTCTCCAGCGCGGCCCGCTGCTCTTCGAGCGCGGCGCCATCGCGGGAAGCGCCGGCGAGCTGGGCGGTTTCCGAGACGCGGAGCAGGACGTCATAGAGGGCGTCGACATTGCGATAGACGGCGAAGGCGGGAGAGATTTTTGCCGGATCGCCGAGAGCGGTGTTGATGAGGCCGGGCAGGGTCTCAGAGATGTCGCGCTGCATGGAATCGACATCGGAAGCTGTCGTCTGCCGGACATCGCCCGGCGCCTTCCATTTGGGCACGTTAATGGAGTCCAGCGTACGGTGAAGGCGAGCAATGGTGATGTTGATCTGTTGCAAGGAATTGCCGATGGCAAGACTGGCCTGAGAGCGCGGCTGTGCGGGGTTAGCGGCCTGCGGCGTGGCAGCGCGGGCGAGCGGCTGTGGAACAAGCAGAAAGGTGGATGCGAATGCGGCAAACGCGATGCGAAATGACAAGAGAACCACTCCGGAAGAGACCTGTCGAGGTTTGACGAATCTATCTTACTCGTCGAAAATGAATGAAGTCTTCTCTCCGCGAAGTGGGCCTGTGGCGCAGCTGGGAGCGCGCTTCCATGGCATGGAAGAGGTCGTCGGTTCGATCCCGACCAGGTCCACCATAGATTCAAATACTTACAAATTCACTCCTTTCTACCTTGGTGTCATTTGGTGTCAAATTTTGAATGACTCCTTCCGCCACAGCAGCTCGTTCTGACCGCTTCCCGCGAGAAGTAGCAGTCGCAGGCACTCGCTTTGCCGTGCTCCGGGAATTCGTTCCAGACTGCGACTTTCTCAACTCCATGCTGATAGAGTTCACCGTTTCCTGAACGCTCTCTGGAATCTCCTGCATATAGATGTCGGTAGTGGTTGCCATCCGAGAGTGCCTTAGCACTCCCTGAACGTCCTTCACGGTGCCCTTCTTTTGCGCCAGAGTTGCGATCGTTCTCCGAATCACTTGAAACGTGAGCTTCGGCAATCTCAGGTCCTTCGCCAGTTTGTGCAGTACCCGTTTCCGGTAGTTGTCCGTATCGAGAAACCCGCCTGCTTTATTGGGGAAGATGAAGGCATCGGGAGATGTATTGGGACATTGCTCCTTCCAGTGCTGAAGATCGTCCGCGAGGCTCCTGGGGATATGGATCACCGTAAGACTCTCCTTGGTCTTTCCCCAAGGGCGTATTTTGCCCGTGTAGACGGTCTCAACGATCTTCAGTGTGGAGGTTTCATGATCGAAGCACTTCCATCGAAAAGCCAGCAATTCGCTCGGGCGAAGAGCGTTGGTCATATCCAACTCCAGCAGGATCCGATCCTGCAAAGCCAGTTCAACAAGAGCAAGACGGAGTTGATTCCAAGTCAGAGTCGTGGTGTCCTTATCTCGCAGTTGTGAGGGAACCTTCACTTTGCGTGCTGGGTCCTTCACGAGGAAGTCCTGATCGACTGCCTCCGCGAAGATGTCCCGAAGGTACGCACGCATCTGCAAAACTCTATCCTTGGATCTGCTTGAGGCCAGCTTGTTCAAATGAAGCTGCAAGCTGAACTTGTCGAAGTTGACCAGCGGAACGTCACCAAGAACATCGGTGAGGTCACGCTGGAAAAGGAGTTTCTTGATCTTCGCTGTCTCCTCTTTCCAGACAGCTTCCTTCAACGGAATAAAACGATTGTTGACAAACCAGGCAAACGTCACAGAGCCGTCGTTCATGATCCTGTTCGCGGAGCCGGCCTGACCGATCTGTTTTGTGATTTCACGTTGCAATGCTTCCCGAGCTTCGCCTATCGACATCTGCGATCGCAAACCGAGAATCACCGTGATCCGGTCGATCTTTTCTTCATTTGTGACCGGATCATTGACGACTTTGCGGAAGTATCCGTACCACTGGCGGAGACGTCGGTAAAATCGAGCCAGGCCCAATTGTTCCAGGTCTCGACAGAGACCTGAGGACCCAGTACTTCAACCCGCGACGAACTTCTCTTCCTTCAGAACCCTCTGATATGCCGGTACGGTCAGGAACTCAACAAACTTCGGCGCCCGCACTAAATCCCGCATCAACCCGGCGGCTTTTTCATAAGCGGCATACCGTTCCGCATCGACGGCGCTCTTCTGTTGCTTGAGTTCGTTGTCGATCATGCTTTCCACCAGGGCAATATTCACAACGCGGCCATCGGTGAGTTTGGCCTTGTGGTGGATCCACTGCCAGAGCTGCGCGCGGCTGATTTCCGCCGTAGCGGCGTCTTCCATCAGGTTGAACAGAGGCACACAGCCGATGCCGCGCAGCCATGATTCCAGGTACCCCAGGCCGATGGCCACATTCTGCTTCAGGCCGGTTTCAGTAATCTCGCCTTCCGGCACCCGCAGCAGATCTTCTGCCGTCGGATTGTAGTCGGGCAACTGTTTCGACATCTGGTTCGGCTGCGGCATCAGGCGATCGAAGATCTCCTGCGCCACCGACACCAGTCCCGGATGCGCTACCCACGTTCCATCGTGCCCGTCGCCAGCCTCGCGTTCCTTGTCCGCACGCACCTGCGCGATGGCCTTTTCGTTTGCCACCGGATCGGACTTCACCGGAATGTACGCCGACATGCCTCCCATGGCATGCGCGTTGCGCCTGTGACAGGTCTTAATGGCAAGTTTCGAATAGCTGCGCATGAAGTGGGTGGTCATGGTGACCTGGGCTCGATCGGGTAGCAGCGTACGGCCGTCATTGGAGAATTTTTTGATGAAGCTGAAGATGTAATCCCAGCGTCCGCAATTCAGCCCCGCAGAGTGGTCGCGCAACTCGTAGAGAATCTCGTCCATTTCAAAACTTGCCAGGATGGTTTCGATCAGCACGGTGGCTCGAATGGTCCCATGCGGCAGGCCGATTTCCTTTTGCGCGCGGATGAAGACGTCGTTCCACAGCCGCACCTCCAGGTGGCTTTCCATCTTGGGCAGATAGAAATATGGCCCGCTGCCGCGCGCCACCAGTTTCTGGGCATTATGGAAAAAGTAGAGACCAAAATCGAAGATGGATCCCGACATCGGCTCTCCATCCACGAGCACATGGCGCTCCTCCAGGTGCCAGCCGCGCGGGCGGACGAAGAGGACGGCGACCTTCTCGTTGAGCTTGTACTGCTTTCCCGTGGCGGGGTCGGCATAGGTAATGGTGCGCCGGACGGCATCGCGTAGATTGATGTGGCCGTCGAGAAGGTTGTTCCACGTCGGTGTGCTCGAGTCCTCGAAGTCGGCCATGAAAATCCTGGCGCCGGAATTGAGCGCGTTGATGATCATCTTGCGATCCACCGGCCCGGTAATCTCCACGCGGCGATCGATGATATCGGCGGGCATAGGCGCCACAGCCCATTGGGACTCGCGTACGAAGCGCGTTTCTTCCAGAAAATTGGGCCGCTCGCCGGCATCCAGTCTCCTTTGCCGCTCTTCTCGTGCGTTCAGTAGTTCCTTGCGCCGCACGTTAAACGTTCGCTGCAGGTCCACGATGAAATCGATCGCTTCCGGCGTAAGGATAGCGGCATGGTTCTCAGTAATCGGCGCGAGTATTTCGACGCCGTGACGATCGACAGCTTTGGGCATGGTCATAACTCCCTTTGCAGGTCATGCATCACAATTGAATGGCCCTCGAAGTAACTCAAACGTGCAGGGCGAGCTAACTATGATTTGTCCACACCGCGCATGAGCCGGTAATTGTCTGAGTGCAATAGATCTTCGCAGGGAATGCCGCGCATCGATGCGTCCAGCAATTCCACGATATGAAAAGCGCGCACGGTCTTACAACCTCGCCGGCGAAGGCGATACACCAGTTGCAGCAGGCAGCCCGGATTGGCAGATGCCACCGCCTCCGCGCCGGTGGACAGCAGGTTATCTACTTTGCGGCTGCCAAGTTGATCGGCTGTATCGGGCTGCAGTAGGTTGAAGATGCCTGCCGAACCACAGCACAACGTGGCCTCGGGAATCTCCGCGATGTCAAGATCCGGGATTTGGTTGAGAAGACGTCTCGGCTCGTCGTGAACGCCCTGCGCGTGCTGCAGATGGCACGCATCGTGATAGGCGACGCGCAGGTTGAGCGGATGACGTTGCGCCTGGGGTTCCAGCTCGCACAGGAATTCAGCAATGTCTTTGCATTTTGCGGAAAAAGCCGAGGCGCGTTCGGCCCACTTCGGATCGTCGCGCAGCAGGTGACCGTACTCCTTCATCGTGGAGCCGCAACCGGCAGAGTTGATGACCACCGTGTCGACATCGGCCGCTTCGAACACTGCGATCATCTTCTTCGCTAGTGCAGCCGCATGGTCTTCCAGCCCGGAGTGGAGCATGAGCGCGCCGCAGCACTGTTGCTCGCGAGGAATGATCACTTCACACCCTTCCGCGGCAAGCACGCGAGCGGTGGCCGCGTTTACATGCGAGAAGAAGACCTGCTGCACGCATCCGCTCAACATGCCCACACGCCGACGTGCGGTTTTCTTTGGCCGAATCGAGGAAGGCAGCCGCTCAAAGAAGCGATCCGGCACATCGGGCAACAACGCCTCCATCGCCCGAAGCTGCCTGGGCAGCAACCTGTTCATCCCGCTGGTGCGCAGCAACCACCGCACTCCGCTTTTCTGATAAGCCAGCAATGGCAACGCCAGCAGGCGCAGCCGTTCCGGACGGGGAAACGTGGCGAAGATCAACCGGCGAAAAAGACGCTCGCTCACGCTGCGCGGCACATTGCGTTCAATCTGCGCGCGCGCCGGTTCGATGAGCTTGTTGTACTGCACTCCCGATGGGCAAGCGGTCATGCAGGCCATGCAACCAAGACAGTTGTCCATGTGCAGCCGAAACCGCTCATCGAGCGGCGCCTCACCGTCGGCGGCTTTCTTGATCATGTAAATGCGTCCGCGGGGCGAATCCATCTCCTCGCCCCACAGCACGTAGGTAGGACATGCGGGCAGGCAGAAGCCGCAATGCACGCAATCGTCGATGTACTTCTTCTCGGGCGGATGATGCGCGTCGTAGGCGCCGCGATGTTCTCCCTGGAGAATGGTGTGGGTCATGGCGTCAGATGTTCCCCACAAAACGCCCCGGGTTGAGGATGCGTCCTGGATCGAAGCGGCGCTTGATCTCGCGCATCAGCGAAAGGGTTCCCCGATTCGGACCCCACACGTCGATGCTGCCTCGCAGTCGACCTGGAATCTGAAGCGCAACCACGCTGCCGCCGGACTTGATTACGCGCGCACGCAATCGTTCAATGAGCGCAACGAAAGCCGCATCGGTGGCGGAATGAACTGCAACCATCATTAACCCGGTTGCCTGAGCCACTAGTTCCACATCCGTTCCGCCACCGGCTGTCCATTGGTGCAATTCCGCGGCCAACAGACACATTTCGGTGGGGAGCACTGAGACCTTCAGCACCAAGGCATCGTCGTCGTCGAAGAGTTGCTGCCGCGCGTTCCAGACTTCCTCTCCAGACTTGCTGATCGCAAGGGTCCCTAATACATTCCGGATACGCTCTTCGTACCCGTCAAGGCACTCCGGTAGTGCCGCCATGCGGATGTCGAGCGCACACTCGCCCCTAAAAACGCGTAGTTGCACGCACGATGGAGTCAGTTGCGCATCCAAGAGCGCGCGCAGCGGCTCGGCAAGCGAGGAAGCCGTCATCCCAGCTTCGACGGCACCAATCCCGACCGCGGTCCACGTTCCGTGGTGCTCTTCCAGCGGATGCAAGCGAAAGTTCACCTCCGCGATCACTCCCAGTGTGCCAAAGCTGCCGGTCAGAAGTTTGTGCATGTCGTAGCCCGCGACATTCTTCACGACTTTGCCGCCGCTTTTGGCGATGGTCCCATCAGCCAGCACCATGGTCATGCCGATGACGAGGTCGCGCAGACTGCCATATTTCAGCCGCAAGGCGCCGCTGTCATTGCACGCTACAATTCCGCCCACTGTAGCGCGGTCAGGATGCAAGGGATCGAGGGCCACCATCTGCCCATGGATTTTGAGGGCGTCCTGCATCGCCGTCCACGAACAGCCAGCCTGAACCGTGCAGGTCATGTCCTGCCATGCGTGCTCGCGCAGTTGGTTGAGACGCTTCATGCTCAATTCGATGTCCGCTGTGAACGTATTCCCCCAACCCAGTTTTGTGCCGCCGCCGCAGATCATCACCGAGAGGGCATTGGCGTGCGCAAAGCGCAAAATCTCCGCAACCTGCTGCATGTCTCCAGGAGCGACCTCGATGGTCGGGACCGTTTCGCCGCGACGACGCATGTGCTCCTCGCCGACCATTGCGGCGAGTTGAGCCACACCTTGCTCTAGCGTCAATGCGGCCGATGCACTCATTAGAAAATCTCCGCAATTCCTGCCGTCTGCAGCGGATGGGGCGTGTAGGGGCCCGGCTTCTCCGCGCATAGGCGGGGACGCGGAAACACCTTGTCGGGATTGGCGATATTTTCCGGATCGAAGGCGCGGCGTACCAGTTGCATGGTGGCCAGGTCTGGTTCCGCGAACATGTAGCCCAGCGCCTCCTGCTTCTCCTTGCCCACGCCGTGCTCGCCGGTGATGGAGCCGCCGTGATCCACGCAGAGGCGCATGATGCGATAGGAGAGTTCGAGTGCCTTCTCTTCCTGCCCGGCCACCCCGTGGTCGTAGAGTACAAGCGGATGCAGGTTGCCATCGCCGGCATGGAATACATTGGCGACGCGCAGGCCAGCGGCCGTCGCAAACTGCTCGATTTCGTTCAACAGCCGAGGCAGCGCGGTGCGCGGAATCACGCCGTCCTGCACGATGTAGTTGGGTGAGATACGACCCACTGCGGCGAAGGCAGCTTTACGCCCCTTCCAGACCAGGGCGCGTTCCTGCTCCGATTGGGCAATGCGAATCTCCCAGGCGCCATTGTTGCGGCACAGTTCCTTTACCGCGCGCATCAGCTCTTCCACTTCGCTGCGCGGCCCGTCCAGCTCCACCAGCAGCAAACCCTTGCATACCGGGTAATGCGCATGTACGGCGGCTTCCGCCGCCTGGATGGAAAGGGAGTCCATGATCTCCATCGCGGAAGGCAACATCCGGGCGGCGATGATGTCACTGACGGTCTGCCCCGCGGCTTGGATCGAATCGAATGCCGCCAACAAGGTCTGCACCACTTCCGGCCGCTTGACAATGCGCAGAGTAATTTTCGTGGCAACGCCCAGAGTCCCTTCCGACCCGACAAATACGCCTGCCAGATCGTACCCGGGTGCATCCAGCATGGGGGCGCCGAGTTGCACTAGCTCGCCCGAGGGCAGCACCACGTCGAGTGCCAGAACGTGGGTGGTCGTGAAACCATATTTGAGGCAATGCGCGCCGCCGGCGTTCTCCGCGACGTTGCCGCCGATAGTGCACACCGATTGCGAAGACGGATCGGGCGCATAGAAGTATCCCCCCGCCGCCACCCGTTGCGTCACATGTGCATTGATCACCCCGGGCTCTACCACGACCTGCCGATTGGCAAGGTCGACCTCGAGGATGCGGTTCATGCGTGCCAGGCTGATGACGATGCCGCCCGCCGCAGGAAGCGCGCCACCGCTGAGGCCCGTTCCCGCACCGCGGCTCACAAAAGGAATTCTGTCCCGGGCACATAGCCGCACCACTGCCTGCACTTGTCCGGCGGTGCGCGGCAGCACTACCGCGTCTGGCATCACCCGGAAATTTGTCAGCCCATCACACTCATACGTCTGCAATTGGCTATTTCCGGTAATCAACCCGTCGGCGCCCACCGCGCTTAGCAGTTCGTCGATTTGGCCACGCTTCAACACCTGCGAAACAGCTTACGAGATGAAAGCACCCATTGGCTCGCGAATCGGGCTCGGCGTTGTTCATCGGGTCCGTCGAGCTTGACGGGTGGCTCGGATCCTTGTTGTTCCGCTATGTTTGTAGGCGCTCGCACAGGAGAACCGAAGGAAAAACATGACGGCGGCCTGGTCGCAGAACTATTCCATCTGGGGGCAGAACCTTGCGATCTCCGCGATGGTCGCGTCTCTTCCTATCGTCGTGCTGCTGTTCCTTCTCGGCGTGAGGCGAAAATCGCCATGGGTTGCCGGCCTATGGGGCCTTGGCGCCACCTTGCTCATTGCCCTGGCCGGATACCGAATGCCGGTTTCCCTGACCGTCAGTTCGGCCGCTTATGGCGCTGCATTCGGCCTGTTCCCCATATCCTGGATCGTGTTGTGGGCCATCGTGCTCTACAACCTGACGGTGGCGACGGGGAAGTTTGCCATTATCAAGGATTCCGTTGGATCTCTGACTCCCGATCTGCGCATTCAGGCGATCATTATCGCCTTCGGTTTTGGCGGGTTCCTTGAGGGCGCGGCCGGCTTCGGAACGCCCGTAGCCGTGGCGGGAGCCATGATGGTGGGGTTGGGCTTTTCGCCATACTACGCCTCCGCGCTCTGTCTATTGGCCAATACAGCCCCGGTTGCATTTGGAGCAATTGGCGTACCTGTCATCACGTTGGCAGGAATTACCGGGCTTCCCGTGGATAAGTTAGGCGGTGCGGTGGGAACTCTTTGCGCACCTATCGCAGCTATCCTTCCCGCTTATATGGTCTCTGTGATGGGAGGCCTGAGCCTGGCGGTGGAGGTGTGGCCTGCGCTCCTGACGGCAGGGCTAACGTTTGGAACGGTTGAATACCTGGTATCCAATTACGTCGGCGTCCAACTTAGCGACATCCTTAGCTCGACGTCTTCTTTGGCCGCAGTAGTCATATTGCTGAGGTTCTGGCGTCCGAGATCACGGAGCGCCACCACGAACCCGGATCGCATCGGCGCAGTGGAGCGCGGTCCTTTCGAACTTGTTCCTGGAGTTCCAGGTTCGCAATCCGTGGCGACGATTTACACCGCTGGGCAGGTTGTCACCGCCTGGATGCCCTACATATTCGTGGTTGTGCTGGTTTTGCTGTGGGGATACAAGCCCTTTCTAAACATCCTGAATCTCGCCACGATTGCCGTTCGCTGGCCAGCGCTTCACAATCTGATCCTCCGCACACCGCCGGTTTTGTTGAAAGCTTCTCCTTACCCGGCGGTGTTCAATCTGAACTTGATATCTGCAGGGGGAACATCGTGCATGTTCGCAAGCATCCTTTCTGCCATGTTTCTCAGGATGCGGATTTCGGAGTTTGTCAGCGTGATTTTCGCATCTGCGCGTCAACTGGCCCTGACGATCCTGACCATTGCCGCAGTGCTTTCCATGGCGTTTGTCATGAATTACTCCGGCGCCACCGGAACTCTAGGACTGGCCTTCGCGGCGACTGGCGCCGCGTTTCCCTTCTTCAGCTCATTCCTGGGCTGGCTGGGCGTCTTCCTCACCGGATCCGATACTTCATCGAATGCGCTCTTTGGAAGCCTTCAATCCATCACCGCCGAGCGGCTTGGCTTCAGTCGAATCCTGATGGCAGCCTCCAACTCGGCCGGCGGTGTGCTGGGCAAGATGATCAGCCTTCAATCCATCGCGGTGGCGGCCGCTGCTACCGGTGTCACGGTGCGGCAGCAATCGCAATTGATGCGATTCACTCTCAAACACAGCATCTTTCTTACCATCCTCGTGGGATTAGAAGTGCTGGTGCTTGCCTACTGGGTTCGCATTATCTAGGTTTTTCGGAAATGCGGTCGTCTCGCCAGTTCTCGGCGGAGAGGACTAGCGCCTTCCGTCTCACAGTTGACAGGATGAGTCTCTCATCGAGCTATTCAAATCGATCCACGTCTTTGGCAAGTGGCCGCCGAAAAGCGTCAGGACTGGAGGCTTACTGTGCGCAATGTTGCACGTATCAAACTCGGTTACTATCCTCTACCACCGGCAGAAGGCGCTCGCCTGCGGTCACTCCTCGAGTTCGCCCCTGGCGCGAGCGCGCTCGATCCCTGCGCCGGCACCGGCGCGGCACTTCATCAACTCACGGCTGGAGCGGAGGTTGAGAAACACGCAGTGGAGCTCGACGCGGAGCGCGCGGCGGTAGCCGCGGCCAGTAGCATTGCCACGGTACATGGCAACCTATTCGACACGATCGGTAGGGTGGAAAGCTTCTCTTTCCTCTATCTCAATCCGCCCTACGATTCCGAGATCGGCTCCACGGGCAACAAGCGCATGGAGTACTTGTTTCTCGAGCACACTTTCCGGTGGCTTATAGAAGGCGGTGTGTTGCTGATGGTCGTACCACAGGAGCGGCTGGAGGTGACGGTCTCCCTGCTCGCCGGCAACTTCACAGACGTACAGGTCTTCCGGCTGACGGATCCGGAGGCGCAGCGCTTCGATCAGGTCGCTCTCTTCGGTGTTCGCAAGCGGGTACGCGGCGAGCACTATGACCGCAATCGTGAGAAGCTGCAGCAGCTGGCATGGAGCCGCTCCATGCCGACGCTGAAGGGCAACGAGTCGCAGTACACTGTGCCACCCGCGAAGCCCGTGCCTCTGGTGTATCGCGGACTGCCCTTGGACCGAATCGAGGACCTGCTTGTGGGCTCGGGTGCGTGGAGACAGGTGGAAACGTTTCTTCTACCCAAAGAGGAGATCACCGGCGGACGTCCGATCACTCCGCTTCATGCCGGGCATGTCGGCTTGCTCTTCGGGGAGGGAAGCGAGCGGCACATTGCTCGCTGGAGAACCGTGAAAACAGTCACGGTCTTCGAGGTGAAGGAGGACGGCTTCAAGGAGATCCATAAGCGAGAGCGCTTCACCAACGAACTGGCGCTGGTCTATGAAGACGGACGCGCGCTGGTGCTGGGCGAGGAGAAGAAGAAAGAGGATTCCGATGCAGAATGCACATCTGCGTCTGGGGCGGCTTGAGTATGTCCGTCATACAGAAGGTACAAACACCCATGTGTGGTTGCACGTTGACCGCTACATGGGAGATGGCGGGAAGGCGCACCTTCTGAGTGTCTTTGGCGGCGACTCAGAGGTTGGTGCGCTTCGCGCGGCCATCTACGAAAGGCATGCATTCACTGTGACATTTCCGAACGGAATGAGCCAGACAGTACAGCTTGGACCTGACGCGGGCTGCTACACCGGTTCAGTTTTATTAGGACCGAAGCGGTCCATCCGGCACCTGGTCGGCGTGTCCGCCGCTCTTCAGGCGAATGGCAGCGCAGGAATGACCTATCTTGTCCATCTCGATGGCCAGACAAAAGGTTTGGCATGGGCGACAGTGGTAAGCCTGCTTGGGCTGCCCGCAGATCCACGGTGGGGTGACGTCGTTCTTGGCGGGATGCGCCGAGACAGATTGATCCGCCGGTTGGATGGCATTGGGTGCAATCCGGCCGTTGTCCAGGGTACACGTGAGGACCTGATGGAGCGCATCAGTGAAGCGCGCAAAGCTGGCCTTCTCGGCTTCCCCGAGTCGAATGGACCGATCCTGTGGCCGCGCTTCAGCCTTCGTGAGACGTGGACGATGGCTCGTCAGGAGGCCGCGTAAAATTGTCCTTCAATCCACAATAATTAAGGAGTGAGTTACGGCGACGGAAGACGAACGGGCAGAATTGGAGAGGCTGAGAGCTGAAAATGCGCAGCTGAAGAGCAAGAAAACATCCGGCGAACTTACCCTCAAAATCAGCGAGAAGGGCGGCTTGTCGGTTTACGGTCTGGGGCGCTTTCCCGTCACACTCTATAAGGAGCAGTGGCGCAAGTTGCTCGCCAAGACAGAGGAGATTGTCCATGGTCCCCATGCGACGAGTCGCTTCTGCATCGCGCGGGGTGACGCCGTTCCAGATGCCCCAGACATTCTCCCAGCTCTCCCAGCCTTCGCCGTTGAAGAAGGCG
>DASVAI010000253.1:0-12241 GCA_036376445.1 Acidobacteriaceae bacterium | reverse complement strand
GATGGCGCTGCCATCGGCGGGAGAGAAGGCGCGGAATACTTCCGCGCCGTCGTGGTTTCCTTTGCGGCCGGCGATGAGAGAGACGCCTTCGAGGCTGCTCATGCGCGTGCTCCTACGGGCTCGAAATCGGCGGAGGGGATGCGGGGGCGCGCGGCGAGCGCGGTGCGGAGTGTCTCCTGGGCGATGCGCAGCTCGTCGCCTTCGAGCTCGAGGCGCGGCGGGCGGACGCGCGCGGAGCCGACGTGCATCTCCTGCTGCACCCACTTGATGAGCTGGACGAATTTGGGGACGATGTCCATGCGGAGCAGGGGGAGGAACCAGCGGTAGAGCGCGAAAGCTTCATCGCGGCGGTTTTCAGAGGCGAGCTGGAAGAGCGCGACGGACTCGGCGGGGAAGGCGTTGACGAGGCCGGCGATCCAGCCGACGGCTCCGGCGCTGACGGCTTCGACGATAGCGTCGTCGACGCCGACGAGGATGCGGAGGCGATCGGCAATCAGGCTGCGGATGGAGGCGATGCGGCGGATATCGGCACTGGATTCCTTGACGGCGTGGAGATTGGGGTGGGCCGCGGCGAGCTCGGCGATCTGCTCGGGGAGGAAGTCGGTGCCGTAGGCGATGGGATTGTTGTAGAGCATTGAGGAGAGCGGTGTGGCGGTAAGGATGGTGGTGACGTGCGCGCGCATCTCGCGCCAGTCGGTGGAGTAGACGTAGGGCGGCAGGACCATGAGGCCCCTGCATCCTGCCTGCTCGGCTTCTTTCGCGAGGCGGACGGCGGCTGCGGTGGAGAGCGAGGAGATGGCGGCGACTACGGGAGCGCGGCCTTTGACGGCATCGACGATGTTGCGCAGGATGGCGATCTTCTCATCGTGCTCGAGGGTGGCGCCCTCGCCGAGCGAGCCGAGCATGACGAGGCCGGTGCATCCGTTGCGCAGCATCCATTGGGCGTGCTGCTGCATGAACTCGTGATCGACGGAGAGATCGTTGAGGTCATTGCGAAACGCGGTGGTCATTGCGGGCATGACGCCATTCCAGATCATGGAGGACTCCTGTTTTCGATTATCGCTGCGGGCGCGCGCCCATTGCAGAAAGCGGGACGGGGAAAAGCGGCGGCCGCACAGAACCAGTGTGCCATCCGAAGAGGGCAGTTGTGGCGGGACCGCAGACGCGCCCCTGGCAGGGGCCCATGCCGCAGCGCGTCTGGCGCTTGGCGTCATTCCAGTTGTTGTAGGCGGTGAGAGATGCGTGGGTGACGTCTTCGCAGCGGCAGACGATGGTGTCCGGCTGCGCGAGCTGGAGCAGCTCGGGACGGAGGGCAAAGCCGGCGTTGAGGCGCTCGGCGAAGCGGCGCAGCTTTTCGCGATGGCGCAAGAGCAGCTTTGTTTCTTCGGCTTTGCCGGCGGCTGCGAGCCCGGCGATGGTGCCGGTGAGCAGCGCAGAATCCAGGCCGGCGATGCCGGTGAGCTCGCCCGCGGCGAAGGTGTTTGTAACCGACGTTTGCTGCAATTCATCGACGGTAACGAAGCCTTTGTGAAGCCTGCAGCCGAGCAGGGAAGGCAACTCGATATTGGGCACGAGGTGGAATCCGCAGCCGAGAAGGTCGCAGGGCTCTTCCCATGTGCGCTCGCCGTTGGTGAGGCGAACGGCTTCGAGCTTGTCTGCGCCTAGCGCAGCGAGCGGCCAGCAGCCGAATTTATATCTGCTCCCGCCGGTGGCGGCGCGATATTGCAGGCCTTCGAGGAGCTTGCCAGGCTGGCGGGAGAGATATGCGCTGAAGCGCGCGAGCTGAGCGCGTGAGGCCTGCTCGGCTACGGTGGTGACGCGCGCGCCCATCTGACGGAGGTGCGCGGCGACGGGGAGCAGCAGCGGCCCGGTGCCGGCGATGACGATGCGCTTGCCGGCGACGGAGAAGCCGCCGCGTGCGAGCGCCTGCAGGCCGCCTGCACCGAAGACGCCGGGGAGTGTCCAGCCGGGAAAGGGCAGGAAGCGCTCGCGCGCGCCGGTGGCGAGGATGAGCTTTTGGTACGAGATGTCGATGGTGTGGACGTCGGGGCTGCTGTCTTCGATGGCGCGAAGTGTGCGCTCGCGCGGCGCATCGAAGACGCGCCAGCCGCTCCAGACGCGGGCACCGGAGGCCCGGAGTGAGAAGAGCGCCTTGCGCCTGGCGTCATCGCGATCTTCGGGGTGTGCGGTGGTGGGCTCGCGCCAGATCTGTCCGCCGGGGGCGAGGTTGTCATCGAGCAGGAGCACGTTGCGGCCGTGCGCGGCGGCGATGGCGGCGGCGGTGATGCCGGCGGGGCCGGAGCCGATGACGAGGATCTCCGCGTCCGTGCTCATTGGGTGTTGATTACCATGCCTGGACGGCAGAGGAGCTGGCAGGTGCGGCGGTTCGGTATGCCGTCGACGGTGACCGAGCATTCGAAGCAGATGCCCATGCCGCAGAAGGCGGTGCGGGGCTGGCCGGACTTCGAGGTGCGGCACGGAATGCCGGCGGCGAGCAGCGCAGCGCTGACGATGGTGCCGGGCTTGACGCGCAGGTTGCGGCCATTGACCGTGATGGTTACGTGATCAGGCAAGGACGGCCTCCGCGCGTTCCATGCGCTCGGGCAGATAGGGTGCGGGATCGATCGCAGTTTTGCGAGCGAGGAGATGATCGACGAGCAGGCGCGCGGCGGCGGGGGCGACCGTGATGCCGAGGCCCTCAAAACCGGCGAGCAGATAGAGTGTGGGGTCGTGGGTGGGACCGATGAGAGGAAGCTTGTCCGAAGTGGCGGCGCGAAAGCCGGTCCAGACGCGCGTAGCGGAGAGCGCGGCGAGTTTGGGCATGAAGAGATAGGCGCGGCGAAGGATGAGCTCGACCACGAAAGAGTCTGCGGCCAGATCATCCTGGCGGTACTGACGCGAGGAGCCGATGAGCAACTGGCCGGTGGTGCGCGGCTGGATGTTGAAGGCAACGGAATCGGAAACGATGGAGTGCGCGCTCTTGAGATAGCCGAGCTCCACGAGCTGATGGCGCACGAAGCCGGGGTAGCGGTCGGTGATGACGAGGTGGCCCTTGCGCTTCTTCAGGCGAACCCAGGGGACGAGGTGGAAGTCTGCGCCGGTGGCGACGACGATGTGATCGCTTGCGAGTGTAGTTCCGTCGGCCAGCGTGATGGCGCCGTGGCCCGCCTTGGCGACAGTGCCGCGGATGAGCTGTGCGCCTCTTTCTTCCGCCGCATGCAGCAAGGCAGTGGCGGCGGCTGGTGGATAGAGGATCGCGTCTTCCGGAACGAACAGGGCGCCGGCGAGCCCGGGGCGGAGATTGGGTTCGGCCTCGGCAAGCGCGGCGGAATCGAACACTTCGCTGCGGATCTCCGCGGCGGCGCAGGCCGCGTGCTTTTTCTGCACTGCGGCTAGCTCGTCCTCTTCGGCGGCGATCCAGAGGGTGCCGCGTTCCTCGTATTCGATGGAGGCGGGCAGATCCGCGGAGAGCTTCTGCCACAGTGAGCGCGCGAATTTCGTGAGTGCGAGCTGCGCGGGGGAATCGTCCATGACGACGATGTGCCCCATACCGGCGGCCGTGGCTCCGCTCCCGGGGCTCTGGGATTCAATAATGGCGACCTGCACTCCGGCGTCTGCCAGCTCACGGGCGCAGGCGCATCCTGCGATGCCCGCGCCGACAATGACGACATCGAAGGCGCTAGTCAATAGAGGATTCCTTCCTGAAAGGGATCATCCGGATCAAAAAGCAATGTGCTTTCCGCAGTTACGTATGCCGAGCCTTTGATGGTGGGAATGAGGACATCGCCGTTGACGGCGAGTGTGCCTTCGAAGACAGTGCCGAGAATGCCTTCCTGCCGCCAAGGCTGACCGAGGGCGAGTTTGCCGTCGGCGTAGAGACAGGCCAGCTTCGCGCTGGTGCCGGTGCCGCAGGGCGATCGATCAAAGGCGGCGCCGGGACAGAGGACGAAGTTGCGACCGGAGTTGGCGGGGTCCTCGGCTGGGCCGGTGAACTCGATGTGATCGATGAGAGCGGCGTCTTTGCCGCGGATGCCGTTGGCTTCGAGCGCGCGGCGCACCGCATCGGCGGCAGCGGTGAGAGCGGCGCGGTTTTCTGCGCGGAGCGCAAGGCGATGATCGGCGACGAGGAAGAACCAGTTGCCGCCCCATGCGATGTCGCCGTGCATGAGGCCGTAGCCGGGCACATCGAGGGCGACCGCGCTGCGATAGCGGAAGCACGGGACGTTGACGATGGAGACTGAGCCGTTGGCGTGGAGTGTTGTGTCGATCATTCCCACTGGTGTTTCCACGCAGTATGTGCCGGGGGAGAGGCGGCCGAGGTGCGCCAAGGTGGCCGCGAGCCCGACGGAGCCGTGGCCGCACATGCCGAGATAACCTACGTCGTTGAAAAAGATAACACCGGCTGTGGCCGATGGATCGTGCGGAGTACACAGAAGTGCACCGACGATCACATCGGAGCCGCGAGGCTCGGCGAGGACGGTGGTACGGAAGCTGTCGTGGTGTGAGCGGAAGCGCGCGAGGCGTTGGGAGAGTGGGCCATCGCCGAGGTAGGGGGCGCCGCTGATCACGACGCGGGTGGGCTCGCCGGCGGTGTGGGAATCGATGACCTGGACCCTGCGGGGAGGCATGGAGGGAATTGTAGTGCTTGCCGCGGACTGGCCGTCCGAGGCAGATGCGCCTGCGGCGGGGGTTGTCGGGTTCGCTCCCTTTGATCGCTCACGGCGAGAGTTGTGCCTGCCTATGGCAACTGCAGGTCCTCCGCTCCACCTCGGATAGCGCTCAGGATGGCAAGTCGGTCATGCGATCGTGGTATCCCACCGTTGCTCTGCTCAGGACGAGCACCCGGAGTGGTTCTCATATCTATTTAGTCGTGAGATCGAGCACCTGGATGCTGTAGGGCGGCATGATGTGGTCGAAACTGGCGGCAGCGTTATTGATCTTGGTGGTGATGGGGTGGATGTGATCCGGTGAATTAATGCTGTTGGTGTCCTCAGGGGTGTTGCCGCGGAGAGTGATGAGCGTGGCGCTGGGCTCGACGTGGTTTGCGCCGTTGAGGCGGATGCGGACGGATTGCGGGGTGGAGGAGCCGTTGACGAGCTTGAGGTGGAGAATGCCGTGTGAGGCGTCGCGCGTGGCGGAGACAAAGAAGCGTGGGCCGGCATTGTCGATGGCCGCCTTGAGGACTTCGCTGCCGAGGTGCTGCGCGAAGAGGACTTGCGCGTAGTAGCTGGGCGAACCGTAACTGTTCACTGCGTCGTAGCCGATGAGGTCGGTGTCCCACTGGAGCGCGCCGGGGTTGATATTGGTGAGCAGCGGGGCGTAGGAGGCCATGATGATGATGTCGCTGTTGCGCTCCATGCCGGTCATCCATGCGGCATCGCCGAGTGCGGCGCCCATATTCGGTGTGGGCGCGCCTTCGCGGGTGGCCCACTCGCCGATGAAGATCTTCGGGCCGCTGCGGTCAGTCTTGTCGTAGTGGTGGGTGTCGTTGAAGAACTCGGTGGCGCTGCGGTAGAAGTGGTCGTCGATGACATCGGGCTTGACGCCTTTGACCGGCGCGGTGGCGATGAGCTGGAGTTGCGGGTAGCGCTGCTTGATGGCCTTGTAGAACTGGGCGTAGCGGCCGTCGTAGCTGCCGGATTTATCGAACCAGTCTTCGTTGCCGATCTCGACGTAGGTGAGGGGGAAGGGGGTGGGGTGGCCGTCCTTCGCGCGCTCGGCGCCCCATTTGCTTGTCGCATCTCCGGTTACATATTCGATTTCATCGAGCGCATCCTGGACGTAGGGCTCGAGCGCGGGGCCGGGATCGACGTGCTCCTGCTTCATGGAGTAGCCGGCGTAGACGGCGAGGACGGGCTGGATCTTCAGGTCTTCACACCACTCGAGGAACTCGAGAAGGCCCAGGCCGTCTGACGAGTGATAGCCCCATGGGCTGATGTGGGTGGGGCGGTCGATCCAGGGGCCGATGGTCTTCTTCCACTCGAAGCGCTCGGAGATGTGATCGCCTTCGAGGTAGTTGCCGCCAGGCAGGCGCAGGAAGGCGGGATGCATGGCGGCGAGCAGGTCCATGATGTCGGGGCGGAGGCCGAGCTCGCGGTTGTGGTATGTCGGGGGGAAGACGGAGACCATGCTGAGGTAGAGGTCGCCGGGGTGAGAGGCGACGAGCTCGAAGTGGTTCTCCGCGGATACGGCGGCGACGGAATTTGTTTTGAGCGCGAGCTTGTACTGCTGCCAGTCACCCGCGATGGCGGGCACGGAGGCTTCAGCCAGCACGGAGCCGGTGCGGTCGCTGACGAGGCGCGCGACGACGGGGCCGGTAAAGCCAGCACCGGACTTGGCGTAGAAGGAGCACTGGTAGGTCTCGTTGGAGCGGACAGCCATGCCCCAGTAGCCGGTGTTGGCGACGCCGGCGGGGTGCTGCGCGTCGGCAGTGCGGATGCTGATGTGCAAGCTGCGCGGAATGGCCTGACTCGGGCCGTTGGACTTATCGAGATCCATGGAGGCGACGGCGCTGCCCTGCTCGACGAGGACCCAGCCGTGCGGGCCGTAGGAGTTGTCCATGAAGGCGCGGTTGCGGATGAGCTCGGGATAGAGGCCGCCGTCGTAGGAGTGGTTGATCTCTTCGGTCATAAGGCCGTAGAGGGTGGGGCTGACATGGGCGACGGGCGATTGCATATCGATGTCGAGCGAGGCGGGCTGCTGTGCGGAGGCGACGGCGGCGAGCAGGAGGGCGGAGCAGAGAGCGCGCAGATAGCGAAGTGTCATGGGTGCGGCGCAGCCTTTTCATTTCAGCGCTGAGGATGCAAATCCCGGCATAGATAACGTTTGCCGAATGCGCCCCATTAGAACCGATCAGGCAGCGGATGGGCAAGCGCGATATAAGGGAGCGACCGAATCGCGGGAGCGCGAGCCTGACATGGGGACGGAGCGGATCGACGCGCATCATCATCTGTGGCGCTACACGGCGGAGGAGTATGGCTGGATCGGCGAGCGGATGGGTGTGCTGCGGCGGGATTTTCTGCCGGGCGATCTGAAGCCGCTGCTGGATGCCGCCGGGATTACGGGAGCGATTACGGTGCAGGCGCGCCAGACGGTTGAGGAGACGGAGTGGCTGCTGCGGCTGGCGGAGGAGAATCCGTGGATACGCGGCGTGGTGGGTTGGGCGCCGATTGCGGCGCCGGAGTTTCCGGAGGTGCTGGAAAAACTTCGGCAGAATCCGCGGCTGAAGGGGTTGCGGCACATTGTGCAGGATGAGCCGGAGGATGACTTCATTCTGGGCGAAGCATTTAACCGCGGGATACGTGCGCTCCGCGATACGGGGCTGGTGTATGACGTGCTGATTCACGCAAGGCACCTGCCGCAGGCGATCCGCTTTGTGGATCGGCACCCGGAGCAGGCATTTGTGCTGGACCACTGCGCGAAGCCGCGCATAGCCAGCGGGGAGATGGAGCCATGGCGCACACAGATTCGCGAGCTCGGGCGGCGGACGCATGTGTGCTGCAAGCTTTCAGGCCTGGTGACTGAGGCGGAGTGGGCGCGCTGGACGCCGGAAGATCTGCGGCCGTACTTCGATGTGGTGCTGGAGGCGTTTGGACCGGAGCGGCTGATGTTCGGGTCAGACTGGCCGGTGGCTTTGCTGGCGAGCGAGTATCAGAGCTGGGTGGAGATCGTGACGGAGTGGACGGCGGGGCTTTCGGGGAGGGAGCGGGAGGCGATCTGGGGTGGGAATGCTGTTCGGGTGTATTCGCTGTAATGGACGTTACGTCGAACGGGCAGCTTTCTTCACCTTTGCGGGTGTTTTCGCACGCGCGGTTTGCGCTGTTGTGGATGCGCGGACGATGAGCTCGGGTTCAAGGATGATGTTTTCCGGTGTCGGCTGTTCTCGTCCTTCGATCATGGCGAGAAGAATTTCGCCGGCGCGCTGGCCGATGAGGTGGCTGCGCTGGTCGATGCTGGTGAGGGGGACGCGGAGCCAGTCGTTGTAATTGAGGTTGCCGCACCCGACGACCGCGATGTCCTCCGGAATGCGGAGGCCGGCGTCGAGTATGACGTGCATGGCGCTGATGGCCATGGGGTCGTTGTAGCAGAAGACGGCGTCGGGCCGCGGGCTCTGCTCGAGGAGCTGGCGCATGGCGTCGGCGCCCTGGCGATGGCTGTCGATGTCGACGTAATCGCGGCTGATGATGTAGCTGTCGCGGATGGGGAGTTTGTGCGCGCGGAGCGCTTCCGTGTAGCCCTGCAGGCGGCGAACGCCGGTGCTGTTCTGACGGCTGCTGATGTGGGCGATGTTGCGACGGCCAAGCGCGATGAGGTGCTCGGTGGCCATGCGGCCGGCGGCTATGTCGTCGATGCCGACGAAGTGCGCGGCGAGGTCGTCGAAGGCGCGATCGATGAGCACGAAGGGCTGCGACTGGTCATTCATGCGGCGAAAGAGTTTGGTGTCGGCGCTGGAAGAGGCGATGACGAGCGCATCGAGGCGGCGCGCGAGCAGATGACGAATCTCGCGGGCTTCGAGCTGGGGATCTTCCTCGGACGAAGAAACGATGAGCGAGTAGCCCCTGCCGACGACGGCGCCCGAGAGCGCCTTGGCGACTTCCGCAAAGAAGGGATGGATGAGGCCAGGGACGATGAGGCCGATGAGATAGCTACGGCCGGTGACCAGGCTGCGCGCCAGGATGTTGGGCTCATAGTCGAGTTCTTTGACGCGCTGCAGCACCCGCTTGCGGGTTTCTTCGCCGATGTCGGGATGGTCGCGCAGAACCTTTGATACGGTGACTACCGAGAGGCCGAGGTCCCTGGCGATGTCTTTCATGCGGATCGTCATACGGTGGACTATATCGCGTTGCCGGAGTGGAGTTGTTGTTGGGTTGTCATCGCTAACTCTCGCGGCGAGGTGCGGAGACTATACCGTTTACTGCAACGAGAGTACAGCTTAAGCTGGGGAATCCGGAAAAAGAAGAGGAAGGGCGAGCATGACGCCACAGGCGAGGTCGCTGGGCAGATTTTCGATCGGCGTGGGTGACCGCTTCGGCCATCAGGCAAAGGCGCAACTGCGCGCGTGTGCGGCTGCGTCCCAGGCCGGCGTGGCGGTGACGCCGGTGTGGAACAAATCGAACCGCGAGCACATGATTATCGGCTCTGACCCTGCGGAGACGCGCGCGGCGGCGGATGCGGCCGTGGCGCAGCTTGGCTGGCGCGGGGCGTACTTTTGCGATGCAGACCACATTCGGCGCGACACAGTGGAGCGGTTTGTGCAGCCCTGCGACTTCTTCACCATTGATGTGGCGGACAGGATCGGCGCGGCGCCCGAGCCGGCGGAGCTGGATGGATTTGTGCAGCGGCACGCCGGTCTTGCGGGAACGCTGGAGTTGCCGGGAATCGCTGAGCCGTTGCAGGTCACGCGGGAGGACCTGGCGCGTGTAGGGCGGCAGTACCTGGCGGCCGCAGTGGAAGCGGGAGCGTGCTATCGGCAGATCGAGCGCGCGAAGCAGGGAGCGCCGTTTCTGACTGAAGTTTCGATGGACGAAACGGATGCCCCGCAGGGGCCGGTGGAGCTGCTGCTGATTCTGCGCGCGCTGGCGGATGCGCATGTGCCGGTGGCGACGATTGCGCCGAAGTTCAGCGGGCGCTTCAACAAGGGCGTGGATTATGTTGGGGACGTTCCTTTGTTTGCGCGGGAGATCGAAGAGGACATGGCCGTGGCGCGCTATGCCGCGGAGGCGTTCGGACTACCCGCGGAGCTGAAACTGAGTCTGCATTCGGGCAGCGACAAGTTTTCGATCTTCGGAGCAGTGCACGAAGCGATGGAGAAGATGGGTGCGGGATTGCACCTGAAGACAGCCGGAACAACGTGGCTCGAAGAAGTGATTGGCTTGGCGGAGTCGGGCGGCAAGGCGCTCGAACTGGTGAAGGAGATCTACGCCGGGGCATATGGGCATTGCGAAGAGCTGTGCGCGCCATATGCAGCGGTGATCGATATTGACCCGACGCGATTGCCTGAGCCTGCAACGGCAGAGCGATGGACGGCAGAAGAGTGGGCGGGCGCATTGCGGCATGAGCCAGCATCGCGTGAATACAACAGCAGTCTGCGGCAACTGATGCATGTGGGCTTTAAGATCGCGGCGAAGATGGGGCAGCGGTACACAGATATGCTGAAGGCACATGAAGATCGCGTGGCGGAGAACGTGACGCGCAATTTGTTGGAGCGGCATATACGGCCGGTGTTTCTGGGGCAGAGGGCGGGGACGTAGGGGAGCGATGCTGGCGTCGAAGATTGCGGTGGGCAATGAGGGAGCGGGCGAGCCGCTGGTGGCGCGGGGGCAACTGGTGCCCTTCAGCCTGGTAACATCGCTCTTCTTCATGTGGGGTGTGCCGAACAATCTGAACGACGTCCTGATCCGGCAGTTCATGAAGACATTTACGCTGAACCGCGTAGAGGCAGGCCTGGTGCAGTTTGCCTTCTACCTGGGGTATTTCACCCTGGCGATACCGGCGGCGCTGATCATGCGGCGCAAGGGGTACAAGACAGGCCTGATCATCGGACTGCTGCTGTATGCGACCGGCGCGGCGCTGTTCTGGCCGGCCGCGATTGTGGGGCGGTACGGATTTTTTCTGGCGGCGCTGTTTGTGATTGCGTCGGGGCTGTCGTTCCTGGAGACGGCTTCAAACTCGTTTGTCACGCAGATGGGCGCGCGATCGACGGCGGCGCGACGGCTGAATTTCTCGCAGGCGTTTAATACGCTGGGCTCGATCGCGGGCGTGCTAGCGGGCACGGTGTTTATCTTTTCCGGCGTGGAGCTCGATGCCGCGCAGGTGGCTGCGCAGAAGGCGGCAGGAACGTATACGACGTATCTGCAGCATGAGACGATGCGCGTCGTGGCGCCATACCTGGTGCTGGCGGCGATCGCGCTGACGCTGGCGATTGTCTTTATGCGCACGCGATTTACGGAGGCTGCGCCGGAGAGCGAGGAAGGCTCGACAAACGCAGAGGGAGGCGGAATCGGCGCGCTGTTCCGCAAGCCGCATTTTCTTTTTGCCGTGCTGGCGCAGTTTCTTTATGTGGGCGCGCAGGTGGGGACGTGGAGCTGGTTTATCCAGTACGTGCAGGAGTACACGCGACAGCCGGAGAAGCATGCAGGGCTGCTGCTGACCGGCACACTGGGAATGTTTGCGGTGGGACGCTTTACCGCGCCGGTGCTGATGAAGCGTATTGCAGCGGCGCGGCTGATGCTGCTGTATGCCGCGGCGAATACGCTGCTGCTGACCTATGCTGTGGCGCGGCCGGGATGGGCCGGCATGTGGGCGGTTTTCCTGACGAGCTTTTTCATGTCGCTGATGTTCCCGACGATTTTTGCGCTGGGGCTGGAAGGCCTGGGGCCGCTGGTGAAGCTGGGCGGGTCATTGCTGGTGATGGCGATTGTCGGCGGCGCGCTGCTGCCTTACATCATGGCGTGGATTTCGCAGCACGGCGGCATCGCTGTTTCCTTTACAGCTCCGCTGGCGTGCTATGTGGTGATTGGGGCATTCAGTTGGTATCACGCGCGGCGCGGTTTTGCATGAGGAAGAGGAAAGAGAACGCATGAAGAGGACACAACGGGCAGGCAGAGTGTGGCTGGCAGTGATGGCAGGTGTGGCGATGGCGGGCGCGGCAATGGCGCAGACGAAGAAGTATGAACCGACGCTGGAATCGCTGAACACGCATCCGCTGCCCGAATGGTATGCGGACGCGAAGCTGGGAATCTTTATCCACTGGGGGCTTTATTCGGTGCCGGGATGGGCGGAAGTGAATCGGCCGAAGGAGATCCCGAAGGACGAAGAGGCGAAGTGGAACGCGTATGCGGAGTGGTACTACAACACAATGCGGATTCCGGGCTCGCCGACGCAGCAGTATCACCGCGAGCATTACGGCGCGAACTTCAACTACTACGACTTTGCGCCGATCTTTGATCGCGAGATCAAGAAGTGGAACCCGGAGGTGATGGCGGAGGCCTTTAAAGACGCGGGGGCACGCTACGTGGTGCTGACGAGCAAGCACCATGAGGGCTTTACGCTGTGGCCGAGCAAGGTGGTGAATCCGAACCAGCAGCACATGCAGGCGGACCGCGATCTTGTAGGCGAGTTGACCGATGCGGTGCGCAAGGATGGGATGAGGATGGGTCTGTACTACTCCGGCGGGTACGACTGGACCTTCAACCGCGGCCCGATCATCGGCGGGAATGACTGGCAGGCGGTGAAGCCGGAG
>DASVAI010000252.1:0-9334 GCA_036376445.1 Acidobacteriaceae bacterium | reverse complement strand
GTGTAGTTACGCAGCGAGGCAACGTGGGCGAAGTTGGCGAGCAGATCAATCTCGGCTAGGACCGTGGCGCTGCGACGGATACGTGGCGCTGCGGCGAGTATCGTTGCGCGCAACTCGGCGAAGAGCCGGCGTTCGATTTCGATGGCGCGCTCGTGCGCAGTGAGGACGCGGGTTTCGTAGTCCTTGAGTTCAGGGGTGGTGAAGCGCTCGGCATTGACGAGGGTCTGTTTGCGCTCGTAATCGGCGGGAACCGACTTGAGATTGGACTTGGTGATTTCGATGTAATAACCGAAGACATTGTTAAAGCGAACCTTTAAGGATCCGATGCCGGTGCGCTGGCGCTCGCGCTCTTCAATGGCGGCAATGGATTGGCGGCCGCTCTGACTGAGAGTACGGAGCTCGTCGAGCTCGGCATGCACGCCGGGCGCGATAACGCCGCCGTCGGCGAGCGTGAGGGGTGGTTCCGGGACGAGCGACTGGGCGATGACGCTGTGAACGTCGGGAAGCGGATCGAGCTGCTCGCAGGCTTGCTGCCAGCGACCGGAGCGCAGCGGTGCGAGAGCCGCGGCCACAAGCGGCAGGCGAGCGAGCGATGCGCCGAGCGCGAGGAGGTCGCGCGGGCCTGCGGAATCGAGGGAGACTCGGCTGAGCAGGCGCTCGACGTCGAGCACGCCGGAGAGCGCCCGACGAAGATCTTCGCGCGGCAGCAGGGAGGCGTGCAGCTCGGCGACGGCATCGAGGCGAGCGTTGATTGCGGCGCTATCGAGCAGAGGCCGCAGGAGGCTCGCACGTAGCAGGCGCTTTCCCATCGAGGTCTCGCAGCAGTCGAGAGTATGGAAGAGCGTTGCGCGCGCCGAGGCATCGGCGAAGAGCGGCTCAACCAGCTCCAGGTTGCGCACACTGACCGGGTCGAGCTCGAGATGTTCCGAGCGCTCGTAATAACGCAGGCTGTCGATATGGGAGAGATCGCCGGCCTGCGTGGAGCGGACATAGTGCAGCGCGGCGCCGGCGGCGATGGCAGCGGCCGCATGCCCGGCGAGGCCAAATCCGTCGAGCGAGCGCGCGCCGAGCTGGCGCTCGAGCAGCGGGATGGCGTAGTCGGCGCTGAAGGCCCAGGAGTCGAGACGAGTCTTGGTGCGGATGGGATCGAGCGCTGTGCCTAGAGCTTCGGCGGGAAGCGCGGGGAAGAGTGAGGTTTCCGCGGCCAGCAGCAGCTCGGCAGGCTGCTGCCGGGCGATTTCATCGAGGCAGAGGATTGCGGCGGATTTGCCGGAGAACTCGGTGGCACGAAACTCTCCGGTGGAGAGATCGAGCAGGGCAAGTCCAGCGTGTTCGCCCGCGATATGGATGGCGGCGAGGTAGTTGTTGCGCTCGGAACGCTGCGCAGGATCGAGTGCGGTGCCCGGGGAGAGCACGCGGGTCACTTCGCGGCGAACGATCTTCTTCGCGAGCTTCGGGTCCTCCATCTGATCGCAGATGGCGATGCGGTAGCCCTTCTGCAACAGGCGACCGATGTAGCCCTCCACGGCGTGATGGGGGACGCCGGCCATGGGAACCTGGCGTTCGCGGTCGCGCGCCGTGAGCGTGATCTCGAGCTCGCGAGCGGCGGTTTTGGCGTCGTCGTAGAAGAGCTCGTAGAAGTCGCCCATACGGAAGAAGAGCAGGGCGTCCGGGTGCTGCGCCTTCGCAGCAAAATACTGACGCATGAGCGGCGTCTGTGCCGCTTCGAGGGTTGGGGATGGCGGGCTGGCGGACACGGAAAGCCCAGCATAGAGCATCCGGGGACTTGCCGTCCCAGGCAAAGGCGCCTGCGGCGCGACTGCTACGGTTCGCTTCCTTTGGTCGCTCACATTTGGCGTGGGCGGTCCAGCTCGTTTGCGTTGCAGTCAAACAGCAGATTCCCTCCACTGCCCGGCTTTGCCGCTCGGTCGGGATGACGAGTCAGGGAAACGGATTAATCGCTATCTTCGTAGAGGGCGTCGGAGCCGTGCTGTTTCACCAACTTGTTGTAAATACCCATCAACAGGAGGGGCGCCGCCCATTGGCCGAAGAAGAGCGCCGTATGGTTTTTTCCGCGAAGCTTTGCGATCACAGCCGCCAGCATGGCAGCGCCGGCGACGCCGAGAAAGAAGCTGGAGGGCAGTTGCGCCGAGTAGCTCTCGATCAGGGAAGTGACCTGATCTTCTTCGATGTCGCCTGCGCGTACACGATAATCCGTCATTGCGAAGTAATCTCCTTGGGGCGGCGGTTCCGGTTCTGTCTCGCGGATGTTTAGCTAAGGAGATGCGTACCGCAGGAGCGCAGTCAACCACAGCTTGGTGAATCTTTTGGAACAAAGGACAGGTGACCAGCTATTCGCCCATCATCAGGCGCTGCACGTGTGTCGCACGACCTGTGGCGGCATCGCACTCGATGAGCAGAGCGCATAGGCGGGCGTCGCCGCGTGCGGGTTCGAATTTGCCGGGCATGCCGCTGAGGAAACGCTGGATGACGAGCTCTTTTTCCACCCCGATGACGCTGTCGTAAGGTCCGCTCATGCCGACGTCGGTCTGGTAAGCCGTACCGTTTGGTAACACGCGCTCGTCCGCGGTAGGCACATGAGTATGCGTTCCGAGCACAGCGGTAACCCGTCCATCAAGATACCAACCGAGTGCCATTTTCTCGGAGGTCGCCTCGGCATGGATGTCGACGAGAATCACTTTCGCCCGGATACCGGCGAGCAGACGGTCGGCGGTGCGGAATGGGTCTTCGTTGGATTGCATGAAGACCCGTCCCTGAAGATTAAGGACAGCATAAGGAACACCGGAGGGGAGAATGCCCTCATAGAGGCCGTGGCCGGGAGTGCCTGCCGGGAAATTGGCCGGACGAACGATGCGACGGGGCCGTTCATGGCTCTCCGCAGGCGCGGAGCCGAGATAATCAATGATCTCGCGTTTGTCCCAGACATGGTTGCCTGTTGTCAGGACGTGGGCGCCGAGGTCAAAGAGGTCTTCTGCAATGGAGGGAGTCAGGCCAAAGCCGCCGGCGGCATTTTCCGCATTCACGATGACGAGATCGATCTGGCGTTCCCGGATGAGGTGGGGCAGGTGCTCGCGGACAACCCGTCGACCCGGGCTGCCGAAAACGTCCCCGACAAAGAGCAATTTCACGGAAATCGTACCTTTCGTAGGTAACTATTTCATGGTTCGGAGCAGCGCCCGGGAGGACTGGCGAAGATAAGATGCCGAACTCCCGGAGTGATGACCTCCGGTGTTAACTGCAAACCAACGTGATGTTATCTTCACGAGGGAAAGATCACTTTTTTATGGTAGCGTTTCGCTTATGGCAGCCAACACTCGCTTCGTGACCGGTGTCCATATACTGGTCATTCTCTCGCAGAATGACACGCTACAGACCTCCGCCGATCTTGCCGAGATACTCCACACTAACCCTGTCGTGATCCGGAGGATTCTGTCCTCCTTGCAACAGGCCGATCTTATCGTGAGTCAGAAAGGGCCCTCCGGCGGATCAAGACTGACTCGACCGGCCAAGTCGATCACACTTGCCCAGGTTCATCGCGCGCTGGAATCGAATAACAAGTTGAATCTTCCGAAGAGCAGTGGGGCTGTAGCTTCGAAGATTCATGGCGCCATCGCGAAAGCATATCGTGACTGTCACCGTGCCTTTGAGACGGAGCTGGATAAAGTCACGCTGGCAACGCTGGCGAAACGGGCCGGTAGATCCAAGTGAAGTAGAAATTGACCCGATTCAGAAGGTCGCTCCGCGCGACTGATGAATCGGCAACACCCCACCCTGCCCGCAGTCGGATGGGGTGCCTTGCACTACTTCGGGTTGGCTCCAGAAGGTCGCTCACGGTTAGGACTGTGGGCGACCTTCTGGCGTTTATTCCTGCTGTTATTTCTGGGCGGCGTCGTCCTGCTGGGGACGCATCAGCGGGAAGAGGATCACGTCGCGGATAGAGCGAGCGCCGGTCAGGATCATGGTGAGACGGTCGATACCCACGCCTTCACCCGCGGTGGGGGGCAGACCGTAGGAGAGCGCACGGACGTAGTCTTCATCCATCTGGTGGGCTTCCTCATCGCCGTGCTGGCGCTGAGATAGCTGGCCCGCGAAGCGGCGTTCCTGGTCGACAGGATCGTTGAGCTCGCTGAAGGCGTTGCCCAATTCAAAGCCGCCGATGTAGAACTCGAAGCGTTCGACCCAGTCGGGCTCGTCGGGTTTGACCTTGGAAAGCGGCGAGACGGCGAGCGGGAAGTCGTAGATGATCGTGGGCTGGATCAGGTGAGGTTCGGCTACGGCTTCAAACAGATTAGCGATGGTTTTCCCTATTGGCTCGTCGGCTTGGAGACGTGCATCCGGAACGGCTTTGTGGGCGCGACGCACAAGCGCGTGAACAGATGACTCTGTTGTAAAGTCCTGAGCTGCGGGTGGATATCCTGCATCCGGCGGCCAAAAGGCTGCGATGGCTTCGCGCATCGAATAGCGCCGCCACTGCGACAGATCGATACTAGTGCCGTTGAACTCGGCCATGAGCGTGCCGTTTACTTCCATGGCGACGTACTTCACCAGCTCTTCCGTCAGGTCCATCAGGTCGTGGTAGTTCGCATACGCCTGGTAGAACTCGAGCATGGTGAACTCGGGGTTGTGCTGAGTGGAGACCCCTTCATTACGGAAATTTCGGTTGATCTCATACACGCGGTCGAAGCCGCCGACGACCAGGCGCTTGAGGTAAAGCTCGGGCGCAATGCGGAGGAAGAGCGGGATATCGAGCGCGTTGTGATGGGTGGCGAAAGGGCGTGCCAGCGCGCCGCCCGCGATCGACTGCATCATCGGTGTCTCGACTTCCAGGAAGCCGCGCTCATCGAAGAACCGTCGGATGGCGCGCAGCACCTGGGCCCGCTTCACGAAGACATCGCGCACGTCGGCGTTCATGAAGAGATCGAGATAGCGCTGCCGGTAGCGGAGCTCAACATCGGCGAGGCCGTGATACTTCTCTGGCAGAGCGAGCATGGCCTTGGTAAGGAAGGTGATGGTGTCCACGTGGACGGTCAGCTCGCCGGTACGAGTACGGAAGAGATAGCCGGTGACGCCGATGTGATCCCCGAGGTCGAGAAGTTTGTAGAGCTGGAACGTCTGCTCGCCCACGGCGTCGAGCCGCACATAGATCTGCAGGCGTTGCCCGCCCTGTTGCAACTGGGCGAAGCCGGCCTTGCCCTGCTGGCGGATGGCCATGATGCGGCCGACCACAGAGACGTTGATGCGCTCGGCTTCGAGCTGCTCGGTAGTGGCTTCCTTGTAATTCCTGATTACATTCGGGATCTCATGCGTGATGCGGTAGTGATTGGGATAGACCGCGTGGCCCAGCGCGGCGATCTGCTGCAGCTTTTCCCGCCGCAGTGCAAAGAGGCTGCGCTCAAACTCTGAATCGAACACTGTGTTTTCCTTCCGGGCATCCAGGAGATGATGGCTGAAAGGCCAGTATAGCGAGCAGGAATGACGGGGCCGGGATGTTGTATAACAGCCCAGGACTGCAATGGCGGACGACAGCGGGAAGAAAGAAACGGCTGAGAGTTCGCGGCTGGATGGATCAGGCGCGATGAAGTCGTTGGTGCAGGTGGAGAGCCTGATCCAGCTCGCGCTGATGCTGCCGATTGCAACCGTGGTGGGCTGGCTGATCGGCGTCGGACTGGACAAATGGCTGCACCAGCACTGGATTTATATACCTGGGCTGATCCTGGGGGCGGCGGCCGGCTTTGTGCAGATCTTCCGCGTGGTGCTGGCGCAAACCAAGGAATGATGATGACGGAACCCGGTACAACTGCGTTCGGCGACTTCACCGAGCAGGATCTGAAGGCGACGCTGACGCACGCGCTGCGCTGGGTAGCGATCCTGGGCATCGTGGGAATTGTGGTGACCTGGGCGTCCTCGGGATGGCAATCGGCGGTGCTTTTCCTGGTGGGCGCAGCGGTGGCTGCGACGGGGCTCTATGAATCGAAGCGGCTGATGCTGGCGGTGCTGAGCCGATTCGACCAGGGGCGCGAAGGCAAGCCTGTGGCGGGCGTGCTGGCGTGGTTTTTCCTGCGCCTGATCCTCGCCGGAGTCGTTCTTTATGTTAGCCTTAGGAGTTTAGATGGCTCGGTGTACGCGCTTTGCGCGGGCCTGGGGCTGGCTGTGGTGGCGCTGACGATCGAGTCCATTCGACTGCTGCGCGCCTGGACTCTCTAGTACACCTGCCACACACTTCTACAGGGCTTTTCGAAAACCGTCACGACATCGCTATGCCAGTTGATCTCCCGTTCACAGCCTTCCTGAACCACTACTTTGCCGGCCTGGCGAATGCCGTCCTCGCCTTTTTCCACCTGCACGCCAAGTATCCCCAGAATCCGATCGACAACACGCTGGCGATGGAAATCGTGGTTTTCCTGATCCTGCTGGCGTTCTTTGTGCTGGTGCGGCTGACGCTGAGCGTGGACAAGCCGGGACCGATACAGCACATTGCCGAGATGCTGCACGGTTTTGTGAACGAGCAGGCGGGATCGATCATCGGGCACGGCTTTGAGCGCTTCGTCCCTTTCGTCACGATCGTGTTCGTCTTTGTACTGACAAGCAACCTGCTTGGGTTGCTGCCGGGGTTTATCTCGCCGACGGCGAAACCGTGGGTGCCGCTGGGCGTAGCCACGCTGACGTTCCTCTATTACCAGTACCAGGGCATCCGCGCCAACGGGCCGGCTTATGCCAAGCAGTTCCTGGGACCGATTTGGTGGATCTCCTGGCTGATGCTGCCGATCGAGATCATCTCGCATGTTGCGCGCGTGCTTTCGCTCACTGTCCGTCTTTACGCGAACATGTTTGCCGGCGACATGGTGACACTGGTCTTCTTCTCGCTTGTGCCGATCGCGCTGCCGGCGGTCTTCCTGGGGCTGCACCTCTTCGTGTCAGTGATCCAGGCGTTTGTGTTCATGCTGCTGGCGATGATCTATCTTGCGCAGGCGGTGTCGCACGAGCACTAGAGTTTGAAACGACATTTCAGGCAGGGAGCCGCTCCGCCTTGCCTGCATCGGCCGTGAGCGTGAGGGCGCCAGCACGGTGAGCGTCAACCACCCACTGACGGTACATTTCGGGGGCACGGAGAAACACAATGCGGAAACTGCAAATCCTCTTCACGATGCTGAGCGTGCTATTCCTGGCCGCTCCGGCATTTGCTCAGGACGCCGGCGGCGGCAACGCCATGGCCATCGGCCTGACCTCGATTGCTGCCGGCATCGGCATGGGACTGGCGGCGGGCCTTTGCGGCCTAGGTCAGGGACGGGCGACGGCCTCGGCCACGGAGGCGCTGGCGCGCAATCCGGGAGCACGGCCAGGTATCCTGTTGCTGCTCACCCTCGGCCTTGCGTTCATCGAGTCGCTGTCGCTCTTCACGCTGGTCATCATCTTCGTGAAGGTGCAGCCACATATGTGAGGTTGCAGGGGCGCGAAGCCTGCACCCAACCAAAAAGCCCCCGGTCGAATCGGGGGCTTTTGCTTTGTCGCCACGCTCTCCGGCTAGGATGCTTATATGTCACCGGCGCTGGTCTTTGATCACATCTCGAAGCAGTTTGGGAAAACCCTGGCGCTTGGGGATGTGAGCTTTGCGGTTGAGCCGGGCGAGATTGTCGGTTTAGTGGGGCCCAATGGAGCCGGCAAGACGACCACGATGCAGATTGCCGCGGGATTTCTGCTGGCGAGTTCCGGAACCGGATCGCTCCTGGGCCGCAGCTTTCAGGATGCAACCGCACGGCAGCAGCTTGGCTTTGTTCCGGATGCCCCGGTGTTTTTTGCCGGAAATGCATGCGACGCGGTGCGCTTTGCGGCGCAATTGAGCGACCGAAATCCGACACAGCAGGTGATAGAGCAGGCGTTACGGCGTGTCGGGCTCACGCAATGGACGCGCGACGTGCGGCGCTTCTCTCGCGGCATGCAGCAGCGCCTGGCGCTGGCAATAGCGCTGATCCATCGGCCGAAGCTACTGATTTTGGATGAACCATCATCGGCGCTCGATCCGCAGGGCGTGCTCGACGTTCGAAGTCTGCTGAAAGAGCTGCGTGCCGCGGGCACGGCGATCCTGTTGAGCTCGCATCAACTGAACGAGGTGGCGCAGGTGAGTGACCGGATAGCGTTTCTGCATGAGGGGCGGCTGCTGCGCTTTGGACGATTGGATGACTTGCTCGGATCGAAGGGTGAATCGGATATTGTGCTTCAGAACTTCATGCCGCGCGCCGCGTTCCGCCAGCGATGGCGTGAGGCGAACGTGCCGGGGACCTGGCGAGTGCCGGCGGATGATGTGCGGAGCTTTCTGGAAGCAGCGTGGGCGGAGGGAGCGGAACTAATAAGCGTATTGCCAGTCCAGGGTGATCTCACGGCCGCGTTCATCGAGTGGACGCGCACAGAGGCGAGCGGAAGCGCGGAGCCGCGTGCATGACCAAGAGCGCGCGCATTGCCTGGCAGCTTCTGTGGGCGAACCGATGGCTGTGGCTGCTGCTGGTGCTGTGGCCCTGGGGGATGGCCGCGATCCTGCTGATGAGCGGGATGCATCCTGCGCCGGAAGACGTAGAGGCGGCGCTGGAACAACAGAGCATCTATGGCCTGGCGCTGGTTGCGTTTGCCGGCGGAGCGCTGCTGGGGAGCGAGCAGCGGTCGCGCCGCATTGTGTTAGTGCTGTCTCGCGCGGTGAGCCGGCGACAGTACCTCGGGGCGCTGTGGCTGGCCGCTTTTGTGCCGCTGCTGGTCTATGGACTGGATCTGACGCTGACGGGCTTGCTGCTGGAGGCGGCGGCCACGATGCTGTGGCAGACGCTGGCCGCGATGCTGCTGCTGGGCCTTATCACGGGATCGCTGGCTGTACTGGCATCCCTGGTGCTGCCAGGTGTGGTGGCGGGTGTGCTGAGTCTGGTCGTGCTCAGTGTGCCGCTGGTGCTCCCACCGGGATGGCAGATTGCCGGGACGCGGCTGCTGCAGATTCTGCTGAACGGCCCGGCGACCGAGAGTGTGCGCTTGGTGTTCGTTGCCGGGGCAATTGAGGCTGCGGTGCTGAGTGCGGCGATCTTTGAGGCGGCGGTACGGATCTTTGAGCGGCGGGATCTGCGGTTGAAGAGCGAATGAGGGAAAGCTGGAAAGCGGTAGGTTGAAAAGCGGTCAGCCGGCCTGCGGCCGAAGCGAAACTGAAGTCGGCAGAAGATCGCCATCGCTGTTGCTGACCGGTGTTCCGCCAACCGCTTCTTAGCCGACTACTTTCTTTGCTGGCCTTATTGTCCCTTCAGCACCGGTGTTGCAGCCGGCGCAGGTTTCTCCACTGCGA
>DASVAI010000246.1:0-6825 GCA_036376445.1 Acidobacteriaceae bacterium | reverse complement strand
GCCGCGGCGACACGCGAGGCAGGAGATGAACTTCTATCTATGGGTTGCTCTGGGCAGCGCCATCGGCGGCTGCGTGCGTTATGCGCTTGGCCGCGAACTGCTCCCCCACCATGGCGCAAGCTTTCCCTGGTCCACCGTTCTCATCAACATCATCGGCTCGTTCATCATCGGCTTCTTCGGAACCCTCACCGTCGCCGGCAGCCGTTGGGCCGTGCCGGAGTCCGCGCGCATCTTCGTGATGATCGGCCTCTGCGGCGGCTTCACCACCTTCTCGTCCTTCAGTCTGCAGACCTATGATCTGCTGCGCTCCGGTTCCTGGGGCAAAGCGCTGCTCAACGTCGGCCTCTCCGTCGTGCTCTGCCTGGCGGCAGTAGCCGTCGGCCACTGGATCGCCCAGCAAAGCAGCCACGCCATCGCAATCGCGCAGATCGAGGAGGAGGAGTACACCGGCTGAAATCGTCGCCTGGCTCGATCGAATACGTCACAGTGGTGTGCGCGATCTTACGGCCGGTAATCAAACCGCGACTGCGTCCCAAACGTCTCCCGCACTGGCAGCGAAGCGCTCTTGCAAACCTCGCGAAAGCCCTCTCGCCACGTCGGCCAGCGCGGCGTCCAGCCCAGCTCGCGCTTGATCTTCGCATTCGACACCCCGCGAATCTGGTTCATCATCGCCACCACATGCTCGCCGACCAGCATCCGCGCCAGCCAAACCGGCACCTGCCGCGGAGACTGCGCGTGCGCGCAATGCGCCAGGTACGAGAGCCACTCCGACACCGGCGCCGGCTCGTCGTCCACTACGTTGAATATTCCGCCGCGCCCGGCTTCGACCACCGCCGCCGTCGCACTCGCCGCGTCGTCAATATGCACAAACGACCACACGCCTGCGCCCTCGCCCACCAGCGGCACTTTGCGCCGGCGAATGGCCTGCACCGTCGCGCCATCTTTTGCAATTGACGTATGCGGACCGTAGAAGCCGCCGTAGCGGAGTACCGTGCCGGTCAGCCGCTTCTCCGCCAGCACCTCGTGCTCCATTGTCTTCAGCGCGTCCAGCGTCGTACGCATCCGCTTCGGCGGATCGGGGTCCAGCGGATCATCTTCTGTCTTCAGCTTCGCTGTCCTCGGCGTGTTGATCGCTTTTGCCTTGCCGTTCCCCGCCTTTCCATTCACCGGCCCGTTGGTTGTGCGCCCATAGGTCCACCCCGCAAAGCTCTGCGCGACAAAGTGCGTTGCGCCCGCTTCCACAGCGGCTGCCAGCAGATTGCGCGTGCCCTCGGTGCGCAGCAGGTTCGTCAACGCAAATTCGCGATCGAAATGCCGCATGTCCAGATTGGGAGGAATTGCCGTCAACTGCTGGATGACCACCTGCGGCTTCACTTCGCGCACGCACTCGCGGACAGCGGCAGCATCCAGCGCATCCGCGGTGCGCGGCTGGGCGCCCAGCGCGTGCAGCACTTCGATGCTGCGCGGCCGCTGCACCATCCCGGTTACATCATGGCCGGCGCGCACCAGCAGCGGTACAAGCGCCTGCCCGATCGCGCCGGAGGCCCCGGCAACAAGGATTCTCATGGCTACAGAATTCAGATACGCAGCAGTGCGCCTACGGTTCCGTAAAATTTTGTGCAGTGGATGAATCGGATCAGCCGGCGTGGGTCGCCACATGATCGTGATATTGGTCGATTGTTGCAAGCAGCCGCTCCGCCATCGTCTCCGCCTTCGCGACGAACTTCGCCGCCGCGTGTTGCGGAAGCAGCTCCGCCGTTGTCTCCCGCCACAGTGTCAGCCAGCGCTCAAAATGCTCCGCTCCGATGCGCGGCATCAGCATCAGGTGCGCCATCATCGGATTGCCCTTGTACTGTCCGCTCGCCAGCGTCAGCGACGACCAGAAGGCCCGCATCTTGGCAAGGTGCGGCTCCCATCCATCGCCCACCACGCGCTCAAAGACCGGTCCCAACGTCTCATCCTGGCGCACGCGTGAGTAAAAGGTATCGACCAGGACTGTGATGGAATCTTCCGTGATACCTTCGCGGGCGGCCTGCGCAACATGATTCAAGTTCATACACCCATGATACCCGACCGATGCGGTCCGTGTTCAGCAAAATACAGCAGCGGCGGGCGATAACCCCTTTGATATCCTGCACGCAGTGTGCGCCCTCAGCGGGCACACCGAGCCGCATGGCGACCACCGCACCCCCAGCAACAGAACGTCCTCTCTGCGTCGACCTTGACGGTACCCTCGTCAAGTCCGACACGCTGGTCGACTCGCTTCTGCTGCTCGCCCGCACTCGCCCGCTCGAAGCCCTACGCACGCCGCTTTGGCTCCTCGGCGGCAAAGCCAATCTCAAACGCCAGGTCACCGCGCGCGTCACGCTCAACGTCGAGCGCCTGCCCTACAACCGCCCGCTACTCGAATACCTGATGGCCCAGCGCGGCGAGGGCCGCAAGCTCTACCTCGCTACCGGCGCCGACTCCGGACTCGCCGACCGCATCGCCCGCCACCTCAACATCTTCGAAGGCGTGCTCTCCTCCGACGGCGCTACCAACAACATCGGCTCTAACAAGCTCGCCGGCTTCCGCGCGCGCTTCGCCGGCGACTTCGATTACATCGGCAACGCCCGCCCCGATCTCCCGCTGCTCGCCGCCGCCAGCACGCCCATGCTGGCCAATCCCAGCGCCGGCCTGCGCATGGCCATGCGCTCCCGCGGACTCAAGCCGCAGCGCACCTTCACCGATTGCAGCAGCACGCTTCGCACCATCGTCAAAGCGATCCGCGTGCACCAGTGGGCCAAGAACACCCTCATCTTTCTGCCCCTGCTGCTCGCGCATCGCGTCAAGGCGCCGGTGATTCTCGCGGCCGTGCTCGCGTTCGCCTGCTTTTCCCTCTGCGCGTCGGCCAGCTACATCATCAACGACCTGCTCGACATCGAAGCCGACCGCCAGCACCCGCGCAAGAGCAAGCGGCCCTTTGCCTCCGGCAATCTCTCGGCCGGCCTGGGACTAGGCATCTCCGCTGTCTTTTTTGCGATCAGCTTTACCGCGGCCTCACTGCTTCTGCCCCACGGCTTTCTCGGCTGGCTCGTGCTCTATCTCGTCGCCACGCTGGCCTACTCGCTCGCGCTCAAGCGCGTTGTCATTCTGGATGTCGTGGTGCTCTCCGCGCTCTACACCCTGCGCATCCTGGCCGGCGCCGCCGCTACCCGCACCGTCATCTCGCCGTGGCTCGCCGCCTTCGCCATCTTTATCTTCCTTTCGCTCGCCATGGTGAAGCGCTTCAGCGAGCTGCAGAACGTGCGCAGCGCCGGCGCACAGCTCTCCAACGGCCGCGGCTATCTGCTCAACGACATCGAGCAGGTGCGCTCCTTCGGCACCTCCAGCGCCTTCGCGTCGGTTGTTGTGCTCTCCATCTACGTCGGCCAACCCGACATGCTCGGCCTCTACCACCATCACCAGCGCATGTGGCTCATGCCGCCGCTGCTCATCCTCTGGCTCTGCCGCGTATGGCTGCTCGCATCGCGCGGCGAGCTCGACGAGGATCCGGTAGTCTTCGCCCTCACCGACCCCATGAGCCTGCTGATGGGCGTGGGCGCTGTCGCCATCGCACTCGTCGCCCTCTAAGGAAATCTTCCACGCCGCATATCCAAAAGCTCTGCCCGCGGTGTCTAATGCTGCATCCTCCACAGCTGTGCGCAGCGTAGTTGCTTATGCTGAAGGAGATTCCTTTCGATATGCAGCGACTATTTCTTGCCTTGGTTTTTGCGCTCGCCGCTTTCTCAACCGCAATCGCGCAGCAACCCGCCGCGCCCGTCTCGCTCACCATCTACAACCAGAACTTCGCCGTCGCCCGCACCTCCGTCGATCTCACACTCAAGCCCGGCACAAACGAAATCACCACCACACAGGTCACCAGCCAGCTCGAGCCAGACTCCGTCGTCCTCCGCGATCCCACCGGCAAGCACGACTTCTCCGTCGTCGAGCAGAACTACGACGCCGCTATCGTCAACCAGGACTGGCTCCTCCAGAAGTACGAAGGCCAGACCATCGACTTTCAGACCAACACCTATGTCGACGACAAAACTCACAGGTGGGTTCCGATCTTCACCCAGGGCAAAATCTTGCGCGCTTCGCCGCCGCTGATTGAAGTCGACGGCAAGATGCAGTTCCAGCTACCTGGCACACCGCTCTTTCCTGCCGGCACCGACGGCCTCCTGCTCAAGCCGACGCTCCGCTGGCAAATCGCCGCAGACCGCGCCGCCAGCTTCCCCGCCGAGCTTAGCTATGTCACCACCGGCTTCACCTGGTCCGCGACTTACAATCTCGTCGCCAACGCCGGCACCGGCGGCAGCGCATCGGAGCCCATGGACCTCGTCGGCTGGATCACCATGCAGAACAACTCCGGGGTCGATTTCCCATCTGCTGCCATCAAGCTCATCGCCGGCAACGTCCAAAAAATCCAGAACACCGCCATGGCAGCCATGGGCGGAGTAGCCGCACCGATGATGAAGGCCCAATCAGTAGCAGTCACTCAGGAAAACTTCGATGACTTCCACCTCTACGACCTCAACCGCACCACGTCACTCCACAACGGCGAAACCAAGCAGGTCGAGTTCCTCACCGCCAATGCAGTTCCGGTCGGCCGCCGTTACGAATTCGAGCCGAGCGCCGCTTTCGCACCCTACTACGCGATCGGGAGCGCCTACACGGAGAGCACCTACGGCCTCGGCGGCAACACCCGTGTCGTCGTCGTCAACGAATTCACCAACTCCCTCGCGAATCACCTCGGCATCCCGCTGCCTGCCGGGCGTCTGCGCCTCTATCGCCGCGACAAAAGCGGCGCCGTGCAGTTCGCCGGCGAGGCAGACATCGAGCACACCCCGCGCAACGAAAAAATCCGCTTCGTCACCGGCGACGCATTCGACATCACCGGCAAACGCATCCAGACCAACTTCCACATCAACACCAACGGCCGCTTCATGGACGAGAGCTTCTCCATCGAGGTCAAAAACCAGAAAGACCAGCCGGTCACCGTTCACCTCATCGAGCACCTCTACCGCGCCGCCAACTGGCAGATCACAGAGAAATCCATGGACTACACAAAGCGCGACTCCAGCTCCATCGACTTTCCCGTCCAGCTCCGCCCCGAGTCTTCCACCACCGTCACCTACACCGTCCACTACACCTGGTGATCGTGCAGAGGAGTGTGCAGGGCAACCAATCGGGTGCCCCATTCTGGCGAAGCCAGGGTGGGGGTGTTCCCCAACAATCCAGATCGAGCGAAGCGAGCACCGAGTCGAATGAAGTCCGTGTCCAACTCCGAACATCCAGTTACGAAATTGAACAGCAACGACGCGGATTTCCCGCATTTCTGTAGCCGCACACCCGTGATCGGTAGCTCGGAAAGTGGCGCGCCAATTGCATCCATCTATCACCGTTCACAACGGAGGCAACGATGGCGCAGTTTGAGCGGATACGCGATGTCATCTCCGGGCCCTTTAACCCCTCCATCCTGCAGGAGCGCACCTCCGCCGGATGGCAGATCGTCTCCATCGAGTGGCGGCGCGAGCTGCCCGCCAACGAAGCGCCTTCGCCCGGCGCCTTCCACGACGACATCCCCTACGGCCTCCGCATCTCCGACGATTGCACCCGCCTCGAAGTCGATCTCCCGGAAAATCAGGTCCTCATCCAGATGATGGACATGCTCGTCCAGGACTTCCCCTTCTCCTCCATCGCCAGCGACCTCAACGAAAAAGGCTTCCGCACCCGCGAAGGCAAGACCTGGAGCCAGGTCTCCGTCTTCAACATGCTGCCCCGCCTCATCGAGGTAGGCCCGCGCCTCTTCTCCACCGAAGAATGGGAAGCCCGCCGCCACAAATTCTGGAAGTCGGTCTAGAAGCTCTCCTCCGCGCACGCAGCGCAATCGGGCGATGCGCGCCTCTACCCGCGCCGAATGACTGCGAGAGGGCACGAAAGCTGCTATCGTTACGCCGATGATTGAGGTAAAGGCATCTGTCTTCGTTGGCGTCAGCCTCGACGGATTCATCGCTCGGCCAAATGGCGAGTTCGACTTCTTACCCGTTGATGGTGGCGAAGCCCATGGCTACGAGGAATTCATCGCCACTGTCGATGTCATCGTGATCGGGCGCAAGACATTTGAGACCGTTCTCTCCCTGCCCGAGTGGCCCTATGGCACGAAGCGCGTTGTTGTGCTGAGCAGTCGCATTCTCGATTTGTCGCCAGTCCGAGAGCACCCCGTCGAACAAATGGCAGGCACTCCAGCCGAAATCGTCGCGAAGCTTGCTTCGCAAGGAGCCCGGCATCTCTATATCGACGGTGGACTCACAATTCAACAATTCCTGCGTGCAGGCCTCATTCAACGAATCACGATCACTCGTGTTCCTGTCCTGATCGGCAACGGAATTCCTTTGTTCGGCCCGCTCGAGCAGGACGTTCGTCTCCGCCATCTCGCAACTCATGCCTTCAAAAGCGGGTTGGTGAAATCCGAGTATGAGGTCCTCTGCTGATCAGGATCGGATGGATGCCGCTCAGGGGAGAGATCTGCTATTTGTGTGAAGTGCCACAATTCGGGTGCCCCATTCTGAGCAACGAAGGGTGGGATACCACGTGAGCCGGAGCCACCATGGTCAGCGTCCAACCTTACCTCCTCTTCGACGGAAACTGCGCCGAAGCAATGGCTTTCTATCAATCCTCTCTCGGCGGCGAACTCAGCATCACCAGAGTCAGCGACACGCCGATGAAAGACCACATGCCGCCGGAGCAGCACAACAAAGTTGCCTACGCTCACCTGAAGAATGATGCGATCGAGTTATCCGC
>DASVAI010000243.1:0-4428 GCA_036376445.1 Acidobacteriaceae bacterium | reverse complement strand
ATGTATCCGTCGCCGCAGGTGGACTTCGGCTACGACATCGCGGACTACGAGGCGATCGATCCGCAGTACGGCACGATGGGCGACTTCGACAACCTGATGAAGGCGGCGAAGCAGCATGGGCTCCGGATCATTATGGATATGGTGATGAACCATACTTCGGACCAGCATCCGTGGTTCCTGGAGTCGCGGTCGTCGCGGGACAATCCCAAGCGAGACTGGTATATCTGGCGCGATGGCAAGGATGGCGGGCCGCCGAACAACTGGCAGTCGTGGTTCGGGCACTCGGCGTGGACGTATGACCCGAAGACGAAGCAGTACTACTACCACTACTTCTATGTGCAGCAGCCGGACCTGAACTGGCGCAATCCGGAAGTACGCAAGGCGATGTATGACGCAATGCGCTTCTGGCTGGACAAGGGAGTTTCAGGCTTCCGCATCGATGCGATCTCACGGCTGTTCGAGGACCCCAACCTGCATGACGATCCGATTCAGCCGGGCACGAATGCCTTCGGCGATCCGAACATCCAGCACCAGTACACGGACAATCTGCCGGAAGTGCATGACGTATTGAAGGAGCTGCGGAAGCTCGTGGACAGCTATCCAGGAAATCCCGTGCTGTTGTCGGAAGCGGATGAGCCGAACATCGGGGAGCTTTCCAAAATGTACGGGGCGCACAACGACGAAGTGCAGCTGCCGATGGATTTCCAAATCGCCGATGTGAATTCGTTGAACGCGACGACCTTTCGCAGGCTGTTCGATGAGGTGGAGAACAACCCGGCTCACGGCTGGCCGGAGTACTTCTTCAGCAATCATGACCAGCCGCGACAGTGGGACCGATACGGCGACGGCAAGCACAACGACCAGATCGCCAAGCTGATGGCGGCGCTGGAACTGCTTCCGAGGGCAACGCCGCAGATGTACTACGGCGAGGAGATTGGCATGCGGACGACCGATCCAACACGCGTGGAGGACGTGAAGGATCCCGAGGGCCGCACGGGGTGGCCGAAGAACAAGGGTCGCGACGGCGAACGCACGCCGATGCAGTGGACGCCGGCGCGACCGAATGCGGGATTCTCCGCTCCGCAGGTGAAGACGTGGCTGCCGGTGCCGCCGAGCTCGACGACCTACAACGTGGAGGTGGAGTCGAAGGAGCCCGAGTCGATCCTGAACTTCTATAAGCAACTGCTGGTGTTACGACGCACCGAGCCTGCGCTGGTGAACGGCGGCTATGTAACGATCAATCCCGACGACGCGAACGTGTTCACGTTTCTGCGCCATACGCTGGGGAACGGCCGCTCGGTACTGGTGGCGCTGAACATGAGCGATCAGCCGCGTATGATGACCTACGATTTGACCGCGCAAGGGGTGCAGAGCGGGATCGGGCTGATGCTGCTGAACAGCTACGGGTATGAGGAGAAGACGATCCGGCTGGACCACATGACAATTCCTCCGTTTGGGACTGCAGTGATCGGCGTCAAATAGTGGAATGGGAGTTGGATCCGGTGGGAGCCTCGCTCCGACATAATCGAGCCAGCCTACGCTTCGCGCAGGATGGGGGCACCCGGTTCCCTACGAGGGCCAGGTTACCGTCTACCCCCTACCCCTCCCGGCGCGGGAGGGCGTTGTATAACTTCGGCGGAATCAGCAGGATAAGTGATCTCCCGAGGGTCAAAATGGTCTTTCTAAAGGGTTTATCGCTTAAGTCGTCATTCCAGGCCACTTAGGACGGGCGCCGGGCTACACCGGCCAACTACCCACATCTCTGCGAGATGTGGGGCAGCCATTCTGTCTCCCATCTTTCCTGCCAAATAAAAAAGCCACCGCGTTGGTGGCCTTTCTTTCCTGATTCTCTATTTCTATTGTAACGAATCGAACTGAATTAACTCGCAGGTTTGTTGTGGATTGGGGACACGGTGGTAATGGGTGAGTCGGTGGGCGCTTTGCGTCGGCTGGACTGCTGGGAACTACCCCACTCCAGCCGTCGGCTAGAGCAGGGCACCCTCGGATTTGTTTTCGCTGTTGTTGCTTGCACTGCAGCCGAAACAGCAGATCCCTCCACTTCGCTTCGCTCCGGTCGGGATGACGAAGCTGGAGGTGGACGCTTCGCGTCGACGTATTTCACCCACCCTTCGCTCCGCTCAGGATGGGGCACCCAGTTGTGTTGATCGCAACGCTCCGTTCGCTCAGGATTGGGGCACTCGGCTAGTGCTGTACAGTGAAGTTTCTCGTGGAGACTCTTGTTCCGATTCGGAGCCGGGCTGAGGTTGTGCTGCTGTGGGCGCAGCTTGTGCTGGTGCTGGGGGATGCGCTGGCGGTGGCGCAGGGCTGGACTGCAGCGGACGGCGCGCGTGGCTGGGCGACGCTGACGCCGCTGTTGTGTGTGCTGCCATCAGCGGCGGCGTTCCGGGAGATGCGTGCGGGCGCGATCGCGCTGACGATTGGCGCGTTCGTGTCAGTGGGAGTTCTGGTGTGGAGTGGCGGCGGGGCCGGCTCGGTGCTTGCGGCAACATGGCCGCTATTTGCCGGCGCCGTGCTGCTCGTGATTGCGGTGCGGGTGCGGAGAGACCGCGAGCGCGAGGCCAGCCGGTTGCACCGGCACACGCGCGCCAACCGCGAGGAACTGGAAGCCAGCGAGGCATGCGGCTGCATTGCGTGCGAGCGGATTTATTTTCCGAGTGAGATTGTGCGTTGGGCGGATGATGTGACGGCGCTGTGCCCGCACTGCGGCGCGGATGCGGTGGTGGGATCGGCTGCCGGGATTCCGATTATTCCCGGGGTGCTGCGGCGGGCGCATGAGCGGTGGTTTTTGGTGGGGTGAGCGAGTAACCGAGTTTGAGCGTTGTCAGACCGGACGGCTGTTCGATCCTGTCCGCGAAAATCTCTTCCTTCTCATCTTCTGTCAGTGGTTTTGGCCGAATGATCATTTCGCGTTCTTCAGAGCCTACCTTGAGAAGGACTATGGATGCGCAGAGTAGACCAGTTGCAAAGCCTCCAACGTGCGCCCAGAACGCAACGCCACCTCCATTACTCGTGCCACCTCTCACGGCATCTGTGAGCACGCCAAGAATGAATTGCTCAGTGATCCATGCTCCGACTGCGCCGCGAGTTTGTGCGCGAAATCTTTTTACCAGAAACCATCCAAAATACAGGTCAAGTTGGAACGGCGAACGGGGAAATAGCAGAAAATATATGCCCGCGACACCAGAAATGGCTCCGGATGCGCCAACGCATGGCACTGAAGAATGAAAAGCCAGCAGGGTGTGAAGTGCTGCGGCTCCCAAACCGCAAACGAGATAAGCAACCACGAACCAGAAGGAGCCAAATCGCTCCTCGATTTTTCGTGCAAACATCCACAGGAACCACATGTTTCCTGCGACGTGCCAAAACCCAACGTGAAGGAACATCGACGCGAAGATAGTCAGAACAGAGGGCGCGGCAGGACGATAGCCATACGTCTGAATGAGGTGCGAATTCGATCCCACAACTGCAGGCAGGACCCACAAAGCAGAATTCAGCACAATGAGAATATATGTAGCCTGGGGCTTGCCGGATGAAGGCTTGTCCAGGTTGATCGGCAGCAAAAACATGACTCTCGGCAATAGAAGCTGGCCGAGTGTATCACCCGCCGCCGAGAGACGAGCCATTCGTGATCCGAAAAATGCCGACGAAAGGCAACTGAGACGGGCTTTAGGGACCGATTTGGAACTGAAGCCGTGCGCAATGATTTTCCGAAGCACCCAGATTGGTCGGCGGAAATATCTGTACGCGTCCCGGGGGAGGATCCGGGCGCGAGGGCCGTCCGTCCTGATCAGGCGGTTGGAGATTTGCCGTATGCCTTGACAGCTTTTTCGATGCCGGGGGCGGCGGCGGCGAGGTCCTGCGGATTCATTGTCGGGGTGATGGTAAGCCTTGCATTGAAGGCGAGAAACCACGGCTCGGCGATCGCAGGTATCTGGGAGGTTTCCTTCAGATCGAAGACGATATAACCGCAGCGTTCGCCAAATTCATTGGCTATGAAGTAGGCAGCTTCCGGCTTGAGTTCGTCAAGGATGCCTTTAACTGTGCTTCCCAATGTGCCGCTACGCGCGGCGGCATTGCCGGCATCCACGGGAAAAGAAACTTTCATTAGCATGCGCATTCTGTGTGCCCCCCTCGGGCGGGCTGGATTATATGCGCGTGTCTCGATCATTTGCTATCGAATCGGTAAGCAGGTCGAAGCTCAGGGTTTGGCGGGCGGATTGGCGTGCTCGTGTCCTTCGTGCTCCGGCGGAGGCTTGTAGGTGATGGGCATGCTGTGGCCGCGGTGGCAGGTGCCGCAGGCGACGGTCTTCTGATCAGGAGCCGCGTCGGGATCATGTATCTGCGAAAGATACTTGTCGTTGATCTCGTTGGTCATCGTGATCATGGTGCGGGCGGTGTTCTTTTCCG
>DASVAI010000239.1:0-7094 GCA_036376445.1 Acidobacteriaceae bacterium | reverse complement strand
AGACAAGCAAGCCCGAAGATCTGTCGCACCTTCATACTTCGTATTTGTCCGCGAGGGTGGAGTCGACGATCGCGAGATGGCTTTGCTTTCTGACGTACTTCACGTTGGTGACGCCGAGAACGTCGCGGAGCTTTCCGGCGGGCACGGTCATGGGGCCTGCGTGGGGAGCCTGGCCGGGCGCGGGTTGCGGGAAGGCGGTGGAAGCTGCGGTGTGAAACGATACGTTGCCCTCCACCTTCTGCATGACCTGATGGATGTGCCCGTTGAGCACGGTGACCGAACCGAAACGCTTGAGTTGTCCGAGGACTTCTGCGCCATCCTGCGTGCCCCATCCCCAGTCCGGGTAGACCATCCATAGCGGAATGTGAGCGAACACCACGATGGGTGTGGAAGCAGAGAGATTCGCCACCTCCGTCTTGAGCCAGGCGCGCTGTTGCTCGCCGAGGGCTCCCATCGCGTCCACCTGCCGGGAGTTGTTGAGACCGAAGAAGTGAACGCCGCGATGCGCGAAACTATACCAGCCGGTTCCCTTTGTGTCTTTGCCGAAACGCTCGCGGTACAGAGCGCCATCGTCCAATGCGGTGTCATGCTCGCCGGGGACATAAAAGGTCCGTCCCGTCCTCGCGCTTTTGATGATCTGCTCGGCAATATCGAACTCGGCCGCCTTGGATGACTGGCTGATATCGCCGGTGTGGAGCAGGAAGTCGTGATGGCCGGGCAGGCGATTCAGGCGGTCGATAGCGTGCTTGAGGGTGCCGGCAACGTCTTGATTGGCTGCTTTGTTGAAGCCAATGTGGCTGTCGCTGATCTGCACGAAGCTGAATTCGCCGGCTGGCTTTGCCGCCGCGGCGGCGCCTTCTGCCGCGAATACTGTGGACTTTGGAACACCACCGGCCATGGTCCAGACGATTCCCGTGCCCACCCATGCCATGCAGCGGAGAAAGTTGCGGCGGTCGATGCCGTCGGTGTTGGTAAGGCCAGTGTTGTCGGAATTTTGCTCGTCTGCAGATTGATTGCGCATATGCTTCAGCTATCTCCTTCACGGAAGAGAACTGGAGAGCGGAGTGTTTATTCCGTGATTTTTTCGATGGAATAATGGCGCAGGTTGCCGGTTTGCATGAGTGAAAGACGATGACGCTGCTGCCATGGAAACGCCGCACCGGCCCGGGTGGCCCGACGCCTTCCTCGTTTGAGGAACTGGCGCTGCCGCTCTTGCCGTCGCTTTATAACGTGGCGCGGTGGCTGACGGCGGACTCCGCAGAGGCGGAAGACCTGGTGCAGGAGACCTTTCTGAAATCCCTGCGTGGCTTTGATGGATTTGAATCGGGAACCAATTTTCGCGCATGGATCTTCCGCATCCTGCGCAACACTTATCTTACTTCGAAGAGCGGACTGGCGGCGCGGCGCACGATTGCGCTCGAAGATGAGTGGCAGAAATGGGATTCGCCGGGTGCGGAGCAGCATCCGGAGGCGATCATCGACCGGGAGACGCCGGAGGTGAACCTGCTGCGGCTGGCTGACCAGGCGGCTGTGCAGGCGGCGATGGAAAAGCTATCTCCCCTGCTGCTGGAAGCACTGCTGCTGAGCGATGTGGAAGAGATGAAGTATCGCGAGATAGCCGCCGTGCTTGATGTTCCAATCGGCACCGTGATGTCTCGGATCGCGCGAGGGCGCGCTGCGCTTCGCGATGCGCTCGCGCTGCATCCGGCATCGAAGGAGTTTCGCGCATGAGCAGCCATCTTTCTTATTCCATGCTGAGCGCACTGGCCGACGGGCAACTTGCGACGGAGGAGATGGCGAGCGCCAACCAGCACCTGGCAAGCTGCCCGGCGTGCACCTCTCAGGCGCTTTCTCAGTTCGTGCTGAAATCGACCACGGCAAAGGCCGGCCGGCGATATGCGCCCTCGCCTGAATTCCAGGAGCGGATCGCGAAGCTGGCATCCGGCAGGTCCGGGCAGGATGCTCGCAACGAGCAAGCCCGCTTGCAACCGCGAGCCAACGTGGTGAGATGGGGAGCGCTGGCTGCGCTTCTGCTGGTGTGCATAGCGATTGGCGTCTTGGGAAAAACGTGGCTGCGGCCGGATCGGTTTGCTACGAAAGACTCCGCGCTGGTCGCGGAAGTCTTCGATCAGCACATTGCTGTCATGGCGGCTGGTCTTTCGCCCCAGGTGATCTCCACGGATAGACATACGGTGAAGCCATGGTTCCAGGGAAAGCTGCCGTTCAGCTTTAACCTGCCCGCGGATCTGCCGACTGGGATGACGCTGGATGGAGCTAATCTTGCATATCTGGGAGGTCAGCCGGCGGCGCAATTGCTGTACAGCATCGGCAAGCACCGCGCATCCGTATTTGTGCGCCAGCCGCCGGATGCGGAGAGCGTGCATTCGCTCGAGGCAGAGCGATCCGGATTTCATGTGGATGGGTTCCGTGCTGGTCACCTGGAGATGATCGCAGTGAGCGATGCCGACTCGGTGCGCCTTCGTGAGCTGGTCAGCGCACTGGAACGCGCGCAGTAGGGCGGCCGGGATAGCTGTCAGTTACGCTATGGAGCATGCGCGTGTGCATATCGTGTCTGCTCCCGATTCCTCTGCTCATGGCGAGCGTCTCCTGTCTCGCCCAGAACTCAACAGCGCAAAAGCCGGCGACCTCCGAAGTTGGGTCGCAGTACACGCCGCGGCCGCGGCCGGCGGTGCTGCCGGATACGCGTGCGGCGATGCTTCGCGGAGCGTATGGACCGTATCGCGCGAATAACGATTTGCTCTCCTATCACCTGGATATCCGGGTTGACCCGGTAAAGCAGATCATCAGCGGAAGGAACACGATTCGCTTTCGCATGCTGGATGATGGCAGCCGCATCCAGCTTGATCTGAACGATGCGTTGCAAATCGACAAGATACTGCTGAACGGCACGGCGCTGAAGTATGAACGCGACTCCGGCGCAGTGTTTGTGGACTTTCCGGAAACGCTCAAACGCGGCGAGGAGTACTCGATTGAGTTCTATTACTCAGGCCATCCCCAGACGACGGGACGCTTTGGCGGCTTTACTTTCGGCAAGGACGCAGACGGTAAGCCGTGGATCTTTACTTCGTGCGAAGACGACGGGGCGAGCATCTGGTGGCCCAACAAAGATCAATGGCGCGACGAAGTGGAGCAGATGGAGATCAATGTCGCGGTGCCGAACGATCTGGTGGATGTTTCGAATGGTCGCTTCATGGGCAAGACCGATCTGGGAGATGGATACACCCGCTGGGACTGGATGGTTCACTACCCCATCAATAACTACGATGTGTCACTGAATATAGGCAATTACCAACACTTCAGCGATAAGCTGGGCGACCTGACGCTGGACTACTATGCGCTACCCGGCGATCTGGACAAAGCGAAGCAGCAGTTTTCGCAGGTAAAGGAGATGCTGGAGGCGTACCAGCATTATTTCGGACCATATCCATTTCCGAAGGACGGTTACAAGCTGATTGAGGTTCCCTACTCCGGTATGGAACACCAGAGCGCCGTTACTTATGGAAATCACTTCAAGAATGGCTATCTGGAACGGGACTGGGCGGGTGTCGGCATCAGCCTGCGTTTTGACTTCATCATCATCCACGAGAGCGGGCACGAATGGTTTGGCAACAGCATTACGGCGGCTGATCGCTCGGATATGTGGATTCACGAGGGCTGGACGACTTATCTGGAAGGCTTGTATGTGGAGTACCGCTGGGGACACGAGGAAGCTGTCAAGTATCTCAATGGACTGAAGCCGAAGATCAAGAATCAGCGGCCCATCATCACGGAGCGAGGCGTCAATGGCGATCCGTCGGAGGACCAGTATTTCAAGGGAGCGCTGATGCTAAACACGCTGAGATCGGTCATCAACGATGACCGACTATGGTGGCAGCTTCTCTATAACTTCTATCAGCAGTTCAAGTATCGCGACATTATGACGGAAGATGTGGTGGCCTACTTTAACCGCGAAACCGGGCAGAATCTTACGCCATTCTTCAATCAATATCTGCGGCATGCGCAGATACCGACACTGGAGCTGCTATTTCATCCTTCCGAGCACACCGTTTCATACAAGTGGCGCGCCGATGAGGCGGGGTTTGCGATGCCGGTGCTGGTGGGGGAAAAAGACCACTGGCAGCGCCTTGAGCCTACCTTGCAGTGGCAGACCATGCCGACTTCGCTGACGAAAGACGAGTTCCAGGTAGCGACCGATCTGTTTTATGTGGATGTGCGGAAGTACTAGGCACTCACAATTCTGATGCACATCGGCGTAGTATCCGCACATGGATATGACGCGACGCAATCTCTGTCTCTCGCTGCCCTTCCTAGCCTCTGCCGCCGCGAACGGGGCGAACGCGAGTGAGCCGATTCCTTCGTTCGCCAAACGCTTCGACGATCTTGCTGCGCATCACAATGGGGCGAACGTGTCGCGTGCGATTCTCGATGGAACGACACATTCTAACGACCACCTGGAAGTGCACGAGACGACGCTGGCGCCGGGGAGTGAGCCCCATCCTCCGCATCAGCACGCCCATGAGGAGTTGTTCCTCATCAGCCAGGGGACGCTTGCGGTCACGATCAACGGCAAGACTATGGTCATCGATCCAGGCGGTGCGGCATTTGTCCACTCGGGAGAACTGCACGGTGTCCGCAATCCAGGCCCGACACCGGCGCAATACTTTGTGGTTGCGATAGGCGCTTGAAGGATTGCGTTGCCATGCCGCTGCCGGTGTGTTAGGTTCCTGCTGTCCACTCCACAACCTATTCTGAGGACTGCATGCACGTCTCGTCCCGCTGCTTTGCCCTGGCTGTTGCCCTGCTCGCCGTATCCGTTCCCGCGATATCACAGAACGCGCCTGCCTATCCGAGCGAAACTCCCGCGCATTTCCAACCGACCAACTATGGTTTTGATTATGAGCGCCGCGATGTCATGATCCCGATGCGCGACGGCGTGCGCCTGCACACCGTGATCCTGCTTCCCAAGGGAGCGAAGAATGCTCCGATTCTTTTCACCAGGACGCCGTACAGCGCAACCGCGCTTACTTCGCACGCGCAGAGCGCGCACCTTGGACCTATCCTTCAGGGCTATGACAATGCGACGGACGTAATTGTGAACGGCGGCTATATCCGGGTGGTGCAGGACATTCGCGGCAAGTATGGTTCCGAGGGCGACTACATTATGAATCGTCCGATCCATGGCCCGCAAAATCCGACACCGATTGATGAGTCGACCGACACCTATGACACGATCGACTGGCTGGTAAAGAATGTCCCTGAGTCAAATGGCAAAGTCGGCATACTTGGCATTTCGTATGACGGCTTTCTCCCGTTGATGGCGCTGATTCATCCGCATCCTGCGTTGAAAGTAGATGTGCCGATGAATCCGATGGTGGACGGCTGGATGGGCGATGACTGGTTCCACAACGGCGCGTTCCGCCAGCAGAATCTTGCGTATATCTACGAGCAGAGCGCGACCCGCGCAAATACGGGGTTGTGGTGGACAAGCACCTATGACGATTACGACATGTTCATGCGCACGGGTTCCGCCGGCAATCTTGCGAAGGAACGCGGGATGGAGCAGCTTGGCTTCTGGAAGAAGGTTGCCGCGCATCCTGCCTACGATGCGTTCTGGAGCGATCAGGCGCTGGATAAGATATTGGCGAAGGAGCCGATGATCGTTCCTACGCTGCTGGTGCATTCGCTATGGGACCAAGAGGATATCTATGGTGCGATCGCTGTATGGAAGGCGCTGAAGCCCAGGGACACGGCAAACGATAAGTTGTTTCTCGCCATGGGGCCGTGGCACCACGGTCAGGAGATCGAGGACGCAAGCACTCTGGGTGAGCTGCACTTTGGCCAGGACACGGGTCTCTACTTCCGGCAGCATGTGCTTGCGCCATTTCTGGCGCATTATCTCAAAGATGATCCGAAGCAGATATCTATGGTCAATGCATTTGAGACGGGCGACAACAAATGGGAGGAGCTGCCCTCGTGGCCGGATGGCTGTGCGAAGGGCTGCACGATTCAGCCGACGCCACTGTATCTGGAGCCTGGGCTCGGGCTTGACTTTGATAAACCCAAAGCAGGGGATGCTTACACGGGTTATATCTCGGACCCGGCGAAGCCAGTTCCCTTTCGCAAGCGACCGATCCAGCCGGTTGGTTATACCGGCGAGCTGACATGGTCGTTCTGGCTGGTAGATGACCAGCGCGAACCGTCGGGGAGGCCGGATGTACTGTCGTTCGAAACTGCCCCGCTTACGGAGCCGGTGAAGGTCAGCGGGCAGCCGGTTGCGCATCTTATCGCTTCGACCAGCGGCACGGATTCGGATTGGGTGGTGAAGCTGATTGATGTCTATCCTGACGAGGTGGCGGAGTATCCGCATCTTGGCGGGTATGAACTGATGGTTTCGGCGGATATTCTGCGAGGCCGCTATCGCGAGGGCTTTACGGTTGCCAAGCCGATTCAGACGAATACACCGCTTCCCTATACGTTCGAGCTACCAACTGCAAATCATGTTTTTCTGCCCAGGCACAGGATCATGGTGCAGGTGCAGTCTGCGTGGTTCCCGCTTTACGATCGCAACCCGCAGAAGTTCGTACCAAACATCATGTTTGCGGAACCGGGCGATTATCAGAAGGCCGAGCAGCGCATCTACCATGCACCGGATAACGCAAGCTATGTCGAGTTACCGCTGGTAAAGGAAAAGTGAGCCTATAGTTTCGTGGCAGAGATATTCGTCTCTGCCGCGGCTTTCTTGAGTTCGGCGGAAGCATCCGCGGTCGGCAGAAACTCCATCGCCATCCATCCGCGATAGCCTTCCTTGTGCAGCTCGCGATAGATATCGGGATAACTGATGATGCCGGTGCCGGGCGCGTGCCGTCCGGGCACGTCCGCGATATGGACCAGTCCCAGCAGGTCTATGTTGCCACGCAGCGGAGTAAGCAGCAGCTCCAGGCCGCCGCCCATCGGCAGGCCACGCTGCTCGTGGTAGAAGTCGTAGAGAACCTCGACGCTGGAGGAATTCACTGCTCGCGCGATATCGAATCCTTCCTGCACGCGCGTCAGGTAGATCGACGGATTTTCCAGCG
>DASVAI010000236.1:0-18893 GCA_036376445.1 Acidobacteriaceae bacterium | reverse complement strand
GTCATAGTCGGCGATGATGGCGCCCTCGATGGCCGCGCGAGCCGTATTGACGGCAGGAAAATCTGTTGCGACCGGAAGCAAGAGCGCAAGCGAGCGAATGCTGCGCGGCTTGGCGAAACGCACAGCAGTACCGGCGGCTTTCCTGAGTTCGGCCAGCGACGGTTTGGCCAGCCCGATGATGAGCAGGCGCGCAGCTTTGAGGCCCGCAGGACGGTGCAGCAGCAGCGTCTCGCAGCTTCCGGCAGAGAATTCGCGCCCGCTCACGGCCTGTTTTGCCGCTTCGATCACGGCGCTGTCGGGCGTCAGCAGCTCGATCTGCGGGTCGGCCTTTTTGTCCTTCTTGTCAGCCTTGTTGATGGCGAAAACGGCCAGCATTTCCGTCTCGAAGGAGGCCGGGGCGAGCGACGACAGTTCTGTATTCATGAATCTCCTGGAGATAAGTTAATGGCTATGCGGTGTTGCGGTGCTGGCTACGGACAATGGCGGCGCGGGCCTCACGATCGGCTTCCCGGCGCTTCACCGTCTCCCGCTTGTCCCAGTCCTGCTTTCCTTTGGCGACGGCCAATTCGCATTTCACCCGCCCGTGGCGAAAATAAAGCCGGGTGGGGATGAGCGTGTGGCCCTTGATCTGCGTCTTTCCCTCGAGTTTCCTTAACTCTTCCCGCTTCAGCAGCAGTTTGCGCGTCCGCAGGGACTCGTGGTTGCCAGTATTGCCGTGGGAATACGGACCGATATGCGCATTAAGAAGGAAAGCCTCGCCATTTTTAATCAATCCATAGGCATCTTTGAGGTTCGCCTTCCCTTCGCGGATGGATTTCACCTCGGTTCCGCGCAGCGCGAGCCCGGCTTCGTATTTTTCGAGCAGGAAGTAGTTATGGCTGGCGGCGCGATTGACCGCGGCATCCCGCGCGCCGGCGGCGACTGGATCGCGATCTTTCGTTTTCTGCGCGGCAGACTTCTGGGAGGTTGCCTGCATCGTATGGCTTGTCTGCCGGGACATAGGCGTAAGTTTTATCCTAGCACCGCGATGCGCGGGCTACTTCACGCTCAATTTGGTGCGTGGGGCCTTTGTTATAATCCCGCTTCAGCGAGTCAGCTCTCGTGAACCCGGCGCGCAAGCATTCGGGCGCGTTTCTCGACAGCGCCGCGAGGAGCTGGACTGGAGTCCGTGTGCGGTGGGTCGGAATTGTGCGCACCCTCGCTTCTTATACCTGTGGAGTTTCATGAATCGACGCATCCTACACTGGACCCTCCCCATCCTTCTTCTGCTCACCTTACCCGCAGTCGTGCCGGTCGCGCCGGTCGTGCATGCGAAAGAGAAATCGGCGAAGCAGCTTTATAAGGACGGCCTGACGGCAGAAGCGAAGGACGACTACCTGGGCGCCTATGAGGCTTACGCCGCCGCCTACCAGAAAGACCCGAAGAACCTCTATTACAAGACCTCGTATGAGCGTCTGAAGTTCACGGCCGCCGCTGTGCATACGCACCAGGGCGAGAAGCTGCGCGACCAGGGCGACATGAGCGGCGCGATGACCGAGTTCCTGCGCGCGCTCGAGATTGATCCGGCGAACGAGCTGGCGCAGCAGGATATCCGGCTTACAAAAGAGAAGATCGCTGCCTCACCAACCACCCAGCCGTCTGAGACGCCGCAGAGCGAAGCTCCGCTGGCCGACATTGCATCGCCGGCTCAGTTGAAGCCGACATCGAACGAGCCGATCACGATTCACGCCTTTGAAGATTCGAAGGTGGTGTATCAGACAGTGGGCAAGATCGCCGGCATCAATGTGCTCTTCGATCCGGACTATACGGGCAAGCGCGTGCAGGTCGATCTGCAGAATGTTTCATTGCTGGATGCGCTGCACATCCTCGGCGTGATCTCGAACACCTTCTGGCGGCCGGTGACCGCGAACACTATCTTTGTTGCGCAGAACACCCGCGCAAAGCGCACCGAGTTGGACGCGCAGGCGGTGCAGACCTTTTATCTTTCGAACACCTCACAGACGAACGACCTGAACGACGTCCAGACGGCGCTGCGCAACGTGCTCACCAACGCGAAGCTGTATGCGGTGCCGAGCCAGAATGCGATCGTGATGCGCGCGACGCCGGACGAGCTGCTGTTGGCGCGCAAGCTCATCGACGATCTGGACAAGGCCCGGCCGGAGGTGGTGGTTGACGTTGCCGTGCTGGAAGTAAACCGGCAGAAGGAGCGCAACCTAGGGATCATCCTGCCACAACAGGTCACCGCCACGTTGGTGGGCACAACCACGCCAACCAGCACGACCAACAACAACAACGGCACAGGAACGGGGACGGGAACCGGCACGGGCACAAGCACCAACAACGGCCTGACGCTGAACACGCTCGGCAATCTGAACGCGAACAACGTTGCCATGACCATCAGCACCGCCACCGCCAACCTGTTGCTCACCGACAGCGACACGCGCGTGCTGCAGAATCCGCGCATCCGTGCCACGGACGGCCAGAAGGCCGATCTGAAGATAGGCTCGAGGATTCCGGTTGCCACCGGTTCGTATCAGACGGGCGCGGCAACTGCGGTCGTCAGCTCTCTGGTCAACACGCAGTTCCAATATCAGGACGTGGGCGTGGAGATCGAGATCACGCCGGCCATCCACTACGACCGCGACGTGACGCTGAAGCTCAAGATGGCGATATCGCAGCAGAGTGGAACGGTGAACCTGAGCGGCATCAACGAGCCGATCTTCAGCCAGCGCACGGTCGACCAGACGATCCGGCTGAAAGAAGGCGAGGCCAGCATCATGGGGGGGCTGCTGCAGCAGACCAACTCGAATAATTTCTCCGGTATTCCCGGACTTTCTGAGATTCCGCTCCTCAAATATCTTTTCAGCAACAACGACAAGATCCAGTCTCAGGACGAGATCATCTTCATGCTCATTCCGCATGTCGTTCGTGCCCAGGATTTGAACCCGCTGAACCTGCAGGAGATCGACACCGGTACGGGAACCAGTGTGTCACTGCGCCGCATTGCTACCATTCGCGTGCCGGCTTCTGTCGTGGAGCCGAAGTCGCCCGCGGCCGGCCAGCAGGGCGCGCAGGTGCCGGCTCCCGGCCAGCCTGCCCAGCCGCAGCAGGGGCAGGGAATCCAGGGAGCAGCCCAGCAGGCGATGGAGCAGGCGGCTACGGCGAATAATGCAGCCCCGATTTCGGTTGCGCTCTCCGCGCCGTCTGCCGCACCCAAAGTGGGCACGACCTTCCAGGTGCCGATCAATGTCTCGGGCGGATCGGATGTCTTCTCCGTTCCCCTGCAGCTTCAGTACGATCCTGCGAAGCTGACGCTGATCAATGTTGATTCGGGCAATTATCTCGGCCGCGACGGACAGACGGTAGCCCTGGTCCATCGTGATGACGGCAATGGCGGAGTGGCGATTTCGGCCTCACGGCCCCCGGGCGTCGCCGGCGTGAACGGAACGGGGCAGCTCTGCGTCCTTACATTCCAGGCGAAGGCTCCGGGCGACAGCATCGTCAGCGTCGCCAAGGCCAACGCCCGCGACAGCAAGCAGCAGGCTCTGCCCGTCATTACGTCGGGGACAATCGTCCACGTCGTGCAATGACACGTCACGCAATGACTACAGGCAGCAGCCGCCGGGTAAGCTAAAGGGAAAGGTATGATTCGCAGCCTGAGCACCGGCAGGTCTCCGTCGCCCAGCGGGCGGGAGGCCGGCCTCACTCTGATCGAGCTGATCGTTACGGTCGCCATCCTCGCGCTGCTCGCGTCAGCGGCGGTGCCAGTGGCCCGCTGGAATATCAAGCGCATCAAGGAGCGCGAGCTGCGCGCCGATCTGTGGGAGATGCGCCGGGCCATCGACAAATACAAGGACGTCGCGGACAAGGGTGGGATTCAGACCAAGGTCGAAAGCGACAATTATCCGCCGGACCTGGACACGCTGGTAAAGGGTGTCGAGGTCAAAGGGAAGAAAATGCGCTTTCTACGCCGCATTCCTGTCGATCCCATGACCGGTAAAGCGGACTGGGGGCTGCGCTCGGAGCAGGATGACCCGAACAGCGACTCCTTCGGCGGGCAGAATCTGTTCGATGTGTACTCGAAATCGCAGGGTACGGCCCTGAACGGAACCAAATATGCCCAATGGTAGGCTGACCCGTTTTCGCGCAAGGGACGGCGAAGCGGGTTTTACTTTATTGGAACTGATGATCGTCATGCTGATCGTTGCGATTCTTGCGGCGGTGGCCATTCCCGCATATATGTCCTCGATCAAGGCGGCGAAGGAGGCGGTCCTCAAGGAGGATCTGCACGTGTTGCGGGATGCGATCGATGCCTACACGGCGGACAAGGAAAAAGCGCCGCAGTCGCTCGACGATCTCGTGCAGGCTGGTTACCTCAAGAAAATTCCGACCGACCCGATGACGCATAGCGACACAACCTGGGTTACTGCTACTGACGACACACTGCAGGATATCGATCAGAGCGAGCCGGGCGTAAACGATGTCCACAGCGGATCGGAGGAGACCGGAAGTGATGGACAGCCGTATTCCACCTGGTGACGCTTAAATCCTCTGCATCTAACTCTCACGATGCACGGTGAAAGCGCGACCATCCCTCCAACGCCCTTCCAGACGCCGTCGGTTGCGCGCGTTCGTGCGCGCTACAGTTCGCTTTGCGCGGCTGCAGCCCGGCGTTTCGGCACAGCTTCCCTCGGCGGGCGGATGCTGCTGATCGATGGACTCGCGGACGAAGGCGATGCGCTGCTGATCTCAGCCAGCATTGCAGGAGCGGCGTCACTGGTTCTTGAAACGCGCCTCGAGGCAGTGCGCTACTGCGTGCGTAACGGCATCGTGGATTTTGCCGTGAGGACGCTCGATGAGGCGCTTCGTATCCTAAAGAACGAAATTCGCAAGCAGCAGCCCGTGGCGGTGTTGCTGGAGAGTGAGCCCTCCGGTGTGCTGGCCGAGATGGTGGAGCGCGGCGCGCAACCGGACGTGGTCCGCTGGACTACATCCAACGCAGCCATCGAGGCACTGAAGCAACGCGGCGCAGAGCCGGCGCCCGCGGCCGATGATGCGGAGCTGCAGCGGGCGGGCAATGTCTGCTGGCGCGCGGCTGAAGGAGGCGGAGCCGTTCTGCGCCAGGTGGACCTGCTGGCCGCGCAGGTTCTTCCGCATGACGACGCGGAGCGCCAGAACTGGATTGCGCGCGCGCCGCGCTATCTTCCCCGGGCCATGCGGCTGGAGCGCTGCGTGACAATGAACAAGGTGGAACAAAAGGCCCTGCTGGCGGCAGCCGAAGAACGCTCCGGGCAGGGAGCGTTCGCTGCGAAGGTGTCGATCGAGATTGACGGCCAGGCGCGCAGCTTCGGCTGATGAAAGGATTTGCGATAGCGCAATGGATTGCCGAGATTCTGCTCGGGGGCGCCTTTCCTCAATGAAAGACCCAAGGGCGATCGCAGGACGGTCTAGATCAACATCGAAAAGGCTCTAGCGTGTCGCAAGCGCACGCAAGCGTCCCCACAAGTCTTTCAGTCCCAGTTCCGTCTTCGCAGAGCAGAGCAGCAACTCGTCCACGCCGAGCGCGCGCTTCAGCCGGGTAGCGGAGTTTATACGCTCGTTCCCGGAGAGCCGGTCTGCTTTCGTGGCGACCACGATGAAGGGCCGCTCCATATTCTTCAGGTAATGGATGAGCTGCAGGTCACTCTCCTGTGCTGCGATGTTGCTGTCCACCAGGCACACACAAAGCGCGAGTGTGGAGCGCAGCGCGAGATAGGGCTCAATGAATTTTGGCCATTCGGCTGAAATGGATTTCGATACTTTCGCATAGCCGTATCCGGGAAGATCGGCAAACAACAGCGCCGGCTGCGAGCTGGCCGCCGAGTCGCGCAGCGCGAAGAAGTTGATGGCCTGCGTGCGTCCCGGAGTGGAAGAGACATGCGCCTGCTTTGAGCCGACGAGGGCATTCAGCAGGCTCGATTTGCCGACGTTCGAGCGGCCGAGGAATGCGACCTCCGGCGCGCTGGGAGGAGGGAAGTGATCGGGCGAGGTGGCGGAGAGCAGGAACTTGGGAATCAGGCGCATCGCTCATGATTCTCTCAGATGTGCGGGAGCGATGATCCGCGTGCGCGCCGGAAGATCGCCGTCCCCAGATTTCCTTCTAGCGTGGTGACCATTTCCAGTTGCGCACCTCGGGCATGTCCTCGCCGTGCTCGGAGACGTAGAGCTTGTGCTTCTGCATGATCTCGGAGTGGCGCTGGCGGAACTCGGGGAAGCGCGACTGAAAACGGGGAATGTACTTGAGCGCGTCGAGTGCGAGGGTGTATCGGTCGAGCCCGTTGAGCACTGTCATATCGAAAGGCGTCGTGGTGGTGCCTTCCTCTTTGTAGCCATGTACGTGGAAGCCCGTGTGGTTGTGGCGCTTGTAGGTGAACTTGTGGACGACGGTCGGATAGCCGTGGAAGGCGAAGATGACCGGCTTGTCCACGGTGAAGAGGCGATCGAACGCCTCGTGTTCGATGCCGTGAGGATGCTCTTCGAATGTTTCGAGCGTGAACAGATCGACGACATTGACCACGCGAAGGCGCAGATCGGGCGCCCAGTCGCGCAGGATGGTGATCGCGGCCATAGCTTCGAGTGTTGGGACATCGCCGGCGCAGGCCATGACGACTTCCGGGTCGTCGGAGTTCGAGGCCCATGCCCATTCGCCCAGGCCTGCGACGCAGTGTTGGACGGCATCATCAACGTTGAGCCACTGCTCCTGCGGTTGCTTGCCGGCGATGATGAGATTGATGTAGTTGCGCGAGCGCAGGCAATGGTCGGCGACCGAGAGCAGGCAATTGGCGTCCGGCGGCAGATAGATGCGGACCGTGTCGGCTTTCTTGTTGGCCACGTGGTCGATAAAGCCGGGGTCCTGGTGGGAGAAGCCGTTGTGGTCCTGACGCCAAACGTGAGATGTAAGGAGGTAATTGAGCGAGGCGATGGGCTTGCGCCAGTTGAGCGAGTGCGTGGCCTTAATCCACTTGGCGTGCTGGTTGAACATCGCGTCGATGATGTGGATGAAGGCCTCATAGCAGGAGAAGAAGCCATGCCGGCCGGTGAGCAGATAGCCTTCGAGCCAGCCTTCGCAGAGATTCTCTGACAGCACTTCCATCACCTGCCCGTCGGTGGAGAGATTCTCGTCGACGGGAAGCATGCGCGCGTCCCAGCGTTTACCGCTCGCCTTGTAGACGGCCTGCAGCCGATTTGAGGCGTTCTCGTCCGGCGCAAACATGCGGAAGTTGCGCGTGGCGAGATTGCGGCGCATCACCTCTTCGAGCATGTTGCCGAGGATGGTGGTGGCGGAATCGTGGATCGCGCCGGGGCTTTCGACGTGGACTGCGAAATCGCGGAAGTTGGGCATATCAAGCGGGGTAAGGAGCAGCCCGCCATTGGCGTGCGGATTGACGCTCATGCGTTCCAGACCGCGCGGCGCCGCGGCAGCGATGGAGTCATGCAGGCAGCCGTGACGATCAAAAAGCTCTTCCGGTTTGTAAGAACGGAGCCACTCATCGAGAAGCTTGAGGTGTTCGGGGTTGGTCCGAACTTCTTCAAGCGGCACTTGATGGGCGCGCCAGGTTCCTTCTACCTGCTTGCCATCGACGACTTTGGGGCCGGTCCAGCCTTTGGGCGTCCGCAGGATCAGCATGGGCCAGCGCGGACGGGTGGCATCGTTGTTGTCGCGGGCGTGCTGCTGGATGCGCCGAATCTCTGTGTAGATGGCGTCGAGGGTTTCGGCCATGCGGCGGTGCATGTCGGCGGGCTCGTCGCCTTCCAGGATGTGTGGCGTGTAGCCGTAGCCTTCGAATAGGGCGTTGAGTTCTTCCGTTTCGATCCGGGCAAGCACCGTGGGGTTCGCGATTTTCCAGCCGTTGAGGTGGAGGATGGGAAGAACGGCACCGTCAGTGATCGGGTTAAGGAATTTATTGGAGTGCCACGAAGCGGCGGCGGAAGCAGTCTCCGCTTCGCCATCGCCCACGATGCAGGCGACGACGAGGTCAGGGTTATCAAAGGCTGCCCCGTAGGCATGAAGGAGGGAGTAGCCTAGCTCGCCGCCTTCGTGAATGGAGCCAGGAACGTTCGCGGCATCGTGCGAAGGGATGCCGTAGGGCCAGGAGAACTGGCGGAAGAGTCGCTTCAGACCGTCAAGGTTGCGCTCGATATCTGGATAGATCTCGGTGTAAGTGCCTTCGAGGTAGGTGTTGGCGACGATGCCGGGTGCCCCGTGGCCCGGGCCGACAACCAGCATCATGTTGGCGTGTTGGTGGCGAATGATGCGGTTGAGATGGAGGTAGATGAAATTGAGCCCGGGAGTGGTGCCGAAGTGACCCAGGAGTCGTGGTTTGATGTCATCGCGGGTGAGCGGCCGGCGGAGAAGCGGATTGTCCTTGAGATAAATCTGACCGACGGATAGATAGTTCGCGGCGCGCCAATAGGCGTCCATGAGCTCCAGTTCCTGCTGTGCTGTTGTGACGGCGGGCGCTTCGACGGCAGACATGGCGATCTCCTTGGGAGGGTGTTTGGGAGCGACGCGGGGTCTCTGCTGTTGGATGCAACAGGCGCGGCGGATTCAAACCGAATCGAATGCTACACCTGTTACGCCAATATAAAAGCCAGCGCCGGAGATGGTATACAGGCGAGCGGAGATCCAAGAGTGGATGCTGTGCGATCGGTCGCGGCAAGTATGGCCGTCGTTTTGGCGGCGGCTGGTGTGTCCGGTTCTTCGGGTGGTCTGAAACCATCCGGTCACGGATCTCCCGACGCTGCGTGCGCGCGATGCCATCATGCGATTTACGAACACTACGAGGCGACGCCAATGGGACGGGCGAGCGGCCGCGCGATGGAGGGGCTGATGGACGGGGGCTTTACCCATGAGCCTTCCGGCGTGCGCTACCGCATCTTCGCCCGGAATGGCGCCGCATGGCTGAGCTATGCGCGGCCGTCGACGGCTACGGGCGGTTATCTCGATGGCGAGGTGAGGCTCGAGTACTTTATCGGGTCGAACACGCGCGGCCGCACTTATCTCTTCCAGCGGGAGGGCTATTGGTTCGAGGCGCCGGTGAACTGGTATGCGAAGAAGCGCGTGTGGGACATGGCGCCCAACTATCAGAACGCGCGCGAGATGCCCTTGACGCTTCCTGTAGATCCGAACTGCCTGCACTGCCATGCGAGCGCTGTGGCGACATCATTGCCCGAGGCGCGGAACCGTTTTGCAGGCGCTCCATTCGCGCAGGGTGGGGTCGGGTGTTCGGCGTGCCATGGGGATGGCTCGGCGCATGTGCGAACTGGAGGAAAAGCGCCTGTCCTGAACCCGGCCAAGCTGGACGCGGTGCGGCGCGATTCGGTGTGCCTGCAGTGTCACCTCGAAGGCGAAACGGCTATTTACCGATTGGGCCACTCGCTCGCGGAGTATCGAGTGGGCGACTCGCTCTTCGACAGCGTGGCGTATTTCGTGCATCAGGGCGAGGTCGGGCCGGGAGGACGGGCGACATCGCAATATGAAGCGCTGCTCGAGAGTGCATGTAAACGAGCAAGCGGCGATCGGATGACATGCACCACGTGCCATGATCCGCACAGCAGCGAGACAAACGCGACAGCGAAAGAGCGGGTGGCGTACTACCGCTCTAAGTGTTTGAGCTGCCACACCGGCGTGAAGTACGCGACGGAGCATCATGCGGAGCAGCCGGACTGCGTGAGCTGCCACATGCCGCGAAGCAAGAGCGAAGATGTGGCGCATGAGCAGGTGACGGACCATCGCATTCAGATTCCAGGCAAAACTGCTGTGGAGCATCAGGGGGCGGCCGGGACTCTGACGCCGATCGGGCGTGAGGAAGCAGGCGATCGCGAACTGGGATTGGCTTATGCACAGATGGCGCACCGCGGCGATCGCGCGAGCGGGGAAAGGGCGCAGATATTGTTACGAAAGTCGGAGACGCTGGAGAGCGCGACGGCGAAGGACCCTGATCTGTACACCGAGCTGGGTTTCCTGGAGCAGGAGTCGGGGGACTTTCGCAGCGCCGACCGGGAATATCGCGCTGCCCTGGCAGCAGACCCGAACGACGCAACGGCGCGGGGCGATCTGGCGGTGCTGTTTGCCGAAACCGGCGATTACGTCACAGGGGTGCGCTTATGGCAGCAGGTATTCGACGGCGATCCGGCGCAGAGCGCGGCCGGCTACAACCTGGCGCTGGGGCAGTGCCGATTGGGGCGAAAGGCTGATGCAAAGGCGACCCTGCAGCGGCTGCTGCTGTTTGCACCGGATAACCAGAAAGCCAGGGAATTGGCCGCGGCGCTCGCAAACGGGGCAGCGAAATGCTCCGGCAACTGAGTCGCAGAGCATCCTTACAACAGCAGATTCACGCTCACTCTCGCTCTACTCTGATCCGTTGAAAACGGGGCTGAATAGCACCCAGTGGTGGAGATGAGGCGGGGATCTAGGGGAGACGGCGGCAGTCGCTGTTGATACGGACGACAAGCGTGAAGAATCGTTCGAACGAGTGTTTCTTTCCCGGCATCCAAGTCTGACGTAAGAATTTTCGGACCACGGAGGGAGCCGATGAAACGTGTTCTTTCAGGCGTCTGTTGTCTCGTACTCTGCACGATGCCCGCGCTGGCGCAAAAGAAAGCTGCAAAGGCCGCTGCGGGGGCGGCGATGACGGACCAGCAATTCGTTGATTTCGCCGCACAGACCGACATGGTGGAAGCCAATCTCGGCCAGATGGCGGCCACGGTGGGCGAGTCCGAGGAGGTCAAGAACTACGGGCAGACGCTGGTGGGCGACCACACGACGGACTTCAACGAGCTGTACAAGGTGGCGCAGCAGGCGAACCTGACGCGGCCAAACGCAATTGATGACGAGCACGACAAGATGATGATCGACCCGTTCCAGAAGTTGAAGGGCGCGGCGTTCGATAAGAAGTACGTGCACGAGATGGTTGCGGGCCATACAAAGGCGATCGAAGTCTACAAGAAGGAAGCAGCCGATGCGCAGAACCCGGCGGTGAAGTCCTATGCCGAGCAGGCACTGCCGACATTGCAGAAGCACCTGGAGAACGCAAAGGCGCTGGAAAAGCCGAAAAAATAGCCGCTTTATAAAACAAGCGGGGGGGCGATCGCCGTCCCGGCCGAGTGTGAGGCCTTCAGGCAAGCGGCATGTGCAACGAAAAGGCCGTGCCGCACCGGCCGCCGCGCTGAGAGCTGCGGACAGCAATCTTCCAGCCGTTGCGCTTGACGATCTCCGCCGTCACCCACAGGCCTAATCCTGTGCCAGTTTCTCCTTTGGTGGTCACGAAGGGTTCAAAGATCCTAGGCAGCAGTTCTGGTGCGATTCCTGGTCCGGTATCTCCGATGGTGAGGCGAACGCCATCCACTCCCTTGTAAAATTTCGCACCGGAGATGCGGATGCGCAGACGGCCGCCATGTCGCATGACATCAAGGGCGTTGCCGACGATGTTGGCGATGATCTGGCGGAGTTCCCCTGGACTGGAGAGCACTGCCGCGGAGGGCATCCGGATATCGCGTTCGACGATGACGTTCGCGCCGCCAAGTCGAGGATGGTAGAGAACAAGGACAGATTCCAGAACGCCGGCCAGCTCTGTCCTTACCGGCTTGTTAGGCTCGCGATAAAAGCGGAGCGTGTGGGTAGTGATCTCCGTCATGCGGGCCAGTTCGCGCTCTGCTTCTGCCAGATAGCGCTCCTGAGCTTCGCGTGAGGGCCCAGATTTCAGCAGATAGAGAAGGTTCGTGACCGCTTCCAGCGGGTTGTTGATTTCATGTGCAATGCTGGCAGCCAGACGTCCGGTGACGGCCAGCTTCTCGGAGCGGCGAAGCGCCTCCTGAGCGCGTTCGAACTGCGCCATCTGATCACGAATCTGGTACTGGCGCTGCCGGCCGCGTAAAGCAATTTCGAGGGTGCCAAGGAGGGTCTCGGGACGAATGGGTCTTTCGAGAAGGAACACATTGCCGAGGGGCTTTCGCAACTCGCGAAGCCGTTCACTCTCCGCTGTGACCTGCCCTCCCACGGTCAACAGGATCAGCGGGAAGTCAGACCAGGAGGGCTGCTGATTCACGACCTTCTTAAGGACAGCCGGTATCCCATTCCCGACTAGAGCCTCTTCGGAGATGATGGCCGCGCCGGCGCCGTGATGAATCTCGCTTGCCAATTCAGCGACGGAGCCGGTTATGTGACAAGGCAGGGCAGCTCGCTGGAGCAACCCTGCGATGAGATCACTGTCCCGGCCGGTCGGGGCAAGGACAATGGTTCGGCGGTCCGTGATGACCGGGTCAGTCCCCGGCGAGTGGCGCGTTTCCGGAACGGGATATACCGTCAAGGAGTCGCGGGACTCCGGTAAGGACTCCTTCGAAATCCGTGAGCGGCTGACCAACATAGACTCTGCCCTTTTCAAAGATGAGTTCGCGAATCGTACGCTCATGGGCGCCACTGCGCTTCTTCAAAACGGAGAGCGCCTGGCGTATTTGACCGGCTCTTTCAAAGTACCGGAAAAGCAGGACCGTGTCTGCGAGATAGCTGAGGTCGATCGGAGCCTGCATGGCGGTTCCTATTAAACCGTGCTGAGCCAAGGTAAGGATGGTTGCGATTCCCTGCTGGCCGAGATAAGCAAAGAGCTCATGCAACTGCATGGCGAGGAACTGCTCATTGGGCATGGCGTTGAGGAGGCCATTCATGCTGTCGATAACCAGCACGCGCAGGCTCTCCTCTTCCACCACGCGTTGGATCCGCGCTACGAGCTGGCCGGGTGAAAGCTCCGCGGGGTCGATCTGCTGCACCTCAAGAACTTTTGCTTTGAGGTATAGGTCCGGGTCCATGTTGAGATGACGGGCACGATGAAGCAGTGTATTCGCGGATTCATCAAAGGTAAAAATCAGGGACTTTTCGCCTCGCTGGGCGGCTGAATACGCGTACTGGAAAGCAACTGTCGATTTGCCGCAACCGGCTGGCCCCATCAGCAGAGTGCTGGTTCCAGTGTCGATGCCACCGCGGAAAAGGTCATCGAGCTCCTGCATGCCACTCGGCACAGACTTGCGCTCAAATCCGGGCTTGTGCTCCGCAGCGACGAGCCTCTGATAGATGGAAATTCCACCCTTCTGAATGGTGTAGTCGTGAAAGCCCTCACTAAAGGCCGAGCCGCGGACCTTGCAAATCTGGACGCGGCGACGATTGATGCCATAGTCCCGGTTGAGGGTGTCCAGCCGGAACACGCCGTGCGCGATGCTCTGCAACTGGAGATCGCTGCCGCCCTCGGCGGTGCCATCGTCGAGCAGGAGGGTAGTGCAATCCTGTCCGGCGAGATGCCGCTTGAGAGCGAGGATCTGGCGGCGATATTTGAGCGGATCCCGGGCCAGCATGCGCAGCTCCGAGAGCGAGTCACAGACGAGCCGCTGGGGGCGCACCGCATCGATCTCCTTGAAAATGGCCGCCATTGTGTCAGCGAGTTCGACCTCCGACGGATGGAAGACGGTGTACTGAGCCTCGCGCTTCAGATCCTCCTCCGGAGTGGCCATTTCACAGATCAGCAGGGACTCAGGCGACCACCCATGCGCGTCGATCGTTTCCTTCAGTTCCTCCTCCGATTCGGAGAGGGTGACATACATAGCTCGTTCGCCATTCCGGATGCCTTCCAACAGAAACTGAAGCCCCAAAGTGGTCTTACCGGTGCCTGGATTTCCCTCGATCAGGTACAGGTGCCCTTGCGGCAATCCGCCGTGCAGTATCTCGTCAAAGCCGCGGACACCGGTGCACAGCAGCTTCCGCTCGCGCGGCATAGTGGATGACTGCGGATTTGGACTGGAAAATAAGGAACTCTTCATCGTTCGGATATTGCTCTTTTTTCCATTGAGTGTTTTGCGTGAGGCTTGTGCAAACGATCATTGGATTCGCAATCGACGCCGCAGTTTGCTTAGTGCTCATGTATCGAAAGAGCGGGTGTTTGGTTGACGTTGAGATTTCGCCACCAATTCTGCCGAGAGGCAACCGGGCGCTATCTCACTGGTTTCGCCGGGTTTCCTGTCCCTTCCGTAAGTGCGGTGATACGGTCGATGGCTGGGGCGGGGAAGACCTCGCGAAGCCCGGAGGGCCACTGCACTTCCACTTCTTTCAGGGCCGGAGAAGAGCCCAGGCCGAAGTGCAGTCGCATGTCGCTCGATGAGCTGTAAGACGAGCCGCTGCGTACTTCGTTGACCCAGACGCGATCCTTGCCTGCAGCCGTGCCGCGCACGGTAACACGTGCGCCGATGGCGCTGCGGTTGGATTTGGTGCCGATGAGCGCCAGCTCAATCCAGTGATTTGAATTTGCGACGCGATTGACGAGCAGCATGGGAGGAGAGCTGACGTCGTTGATGACGACCTCCTGACGGCCGTCGTTCCACAGATCGGCGACAGCGAGGCCGCGGGCGGATGCGGGGGTGGTGATGCCGGGACCGGAGGTTTTGGTGATGTCGCCGAACTTGCCGTTGCCAAGGTTGTGATAGAGCAGTCGCGGCTCGCGGTACTCAGAACCAAGATGGCTGGAGTCGACCTCCGGGTAGACATGGCCGTTCGCTGAAATTATGTCCGGCCAGCCGTCGTTGTCGAGATCGATGAACATGGTGCCCCAGCCGAGCTTGTCGGTGTTCAGGCCGAGGCCCGCCGGATAGGTGACATCGTCGAAGGTGGCGTCGCCATGGGCACGGTAGAGAGTGGCAGTATCGTCGGAGAAGTTGGTCTTGAAGATATCGAGATGCCCGTCGCCGTCGTAGTCGGCCACCGTGGAACCCATACCGGCCTGCTCGCGGCCGTCTTCGTTGAAGGCGACACCGGCGTCGGCCGCGCGATCGGTAAACGTGCCGTCGTGATTATTCCGGTAAAGAATCGCCGGGGTGGAATCACAGGCCATGTAGATGTCGGGCCAGCCATCTTCGTCTGCATCAAGCGTGGTAACGGAAAAGCAGTAGTGGCCGTTGGTTTTTGTAAAGCCGCTCTTCGCTGAGACGTCTTCGAATTTGCCATTGCCGAGGTTGTGGTAGAGGGTGTTCGGCGCCCATTCGAGGCCGCGTGGTCCGCACATGACCGGCACACCCTTCCAGATGCACCCCGGAGCCTTGCCGGGTTCGGGTACTTCCTTGATATCGAAGTGGACGTAATTGGCGACGGCGATATCGAGTTTGCCGTCGCGATCGTAGTCGACGAAGGCGCAGCCGGTGCCCCACTCCTTGCCGCTGCCGGAGACGGCGGCCTGCTCGGCTACTTCGCGGAAGTGGCCGTGGCCCTCGTTATGGTAGAGACGGTTTTTGCCATAGCCGGTGACGTAGAGGTCGGGCAGGCCATCATTGTCATAGTCCCCGACGCATGCGCCCTGGCCCCATCCCGTGGCGGTGAGTCCGGAGCCGGCGGTCACGTCAGTGAAGGCGCCATCGTGATTGTTGTGGAAGAGATGGCTTGTCGGCGGCGTCTGGCCAGGTTCGGGGCGCAGCCAGGTGCCGTTGACGAGGAAGATGTCAGGATAGCCGTCGCCGTCGTAGTCGAGGATGGCGACGCCCGAGCCCGTGGCTTCGAGGATGTATCGCTTGGAGGTAACTCCTCCGTTAACATTCATGACCTTGATTCCGGCCTGGGGGGCGACATCCTCAAACCAGGCCGGCGGGGGATGGGCAGTGCCGGCCGGATACGGTTTGGATACCCCTTGCGCATGCGAGCCAACAATGCAGCAGAGCGCGTAAGCGCTAACTCGCAGCGCCCTCGCACAACGATTGTCTGCGCGGTGCACCCCTCGATTGTATTGAAAGCGTGTCCAATACCGGACGATTTTTCCTTTGACACCCCTATTGTTCGATCTTTATATTTCGGCACCGGGAGTAATCATCCATTCGGACTACGAAGAAGCAGTACCGCTGAGTACAGCCACAGTAGCAAACGCATAACTGCCGTTGCAGATATCAGAGGAGCACGGCGGGGCGCCAAAGCAGCATTTTCAGGGAGACCAATATGACGAGACGCATGCAGGCGGTTCTTACCGTTTGTCTTGGTGCTGGGCTAGCCTTCCTTCCGAGCGCGGCCAACGCGCAGGCGGTTTACGGATCTATTAACGGAACAGTGACGGACGCATCCGGTGCCGCGGTCCCCGGCGCGACTGTAACGGTGACCGACGAAAACAAGGGCACCTCCGTATCGGTCAAGACGAACGACTCCGGCAACTACACTGTGGAGCACATGATTCCGGATCTCTACACCGTGAAGGTGGAGATGGCCGGATTCAGTAACTTCGAAACAAATCATCTGCAGGTGCAGGCGGACACGTCGCCGAAGGTGGATGCTCAGCTCAAAGCTGGCGGATCAAGCCAGACCGTCACGGTGAATGCGGATGCGATTCCGCAATTGAAGACCGACCGCGCTGACGTGGCCGCCGTATTCGATCAGAAGACAGTTTCGGATTTGCCGGTCTCCGGGCGCAACTTTACCAGCCTGCAATTGCTCCTCCCAGGCGCGCAGCAGTTGGGTTGGAGTCACGCTGCCGACGAGAATCCGCAGGCGAGCCAGCAGATCCAAATTGATGGCCAGGCCTTCGGTGGTACTGCCTTCGAGCTGGACGGCACCGACAATCAGGATCCGATTCTGGGCATTATTGTCGTGAATCCAGCGCTCGATGCGGTAACTGAGTCAAAGATCACAACGCAAAACTTCGACGCTGAGTTTGGCAAAGCCGTCTCCGCAGTTGTGACGGCCCAGACCAAGTCAGGCACCAACAACTTCCACGGCGGCGCGTACGACTATCGCCGCAGCAACGCGAACCTTGCGCGTAACCCGTTCTCGCAATCGCCGAATCCCGCAACTCCCAACAAGACCGATAACCTGATTCCCGGTGGTCTTTACAACGAGTTTGGCGGATTCATCGGTGGCCCGGCAATCAAAGACCGGTTGTTCTTCTTTGGGGATTATCAAGGGCAGAGGCAGAGGTTAGGAACGTCGGGCACCCAAACCGTGCCGACGACGCTGCTGATGAATACTTGCCTCGGTTTGCAGATCGGGCCCAGCGGTATTCCGGGCTGCGATTTTAGCGACTACAGAACGACTATTTACGATCCGACAACGGGAAAGCCGTTCCCGAGCAACGTGATCCCGACGGCGCGTCTTTCTCCGCAGGCTTTAGGGCTCTTCAAATTGCTGCAGCCATACAAGCCCACGACTCCGGTAGGGAGTTCCGGCACCACAGGTCTCGCGGGGAACTATTCGGCCAGCGGCCAAGGTATCTTCAATGCAGACCAGTGGGATGTTCGCGGCGACATGCAGGTCACGCAGAAGATTCATGCCTTCGGGCGGTTCAGCCGCTTTACCGACACGCTGAGCGGCGCGACGATCTTCGGGGCTGCCGGTGGCACGGGATTCGGCATTGCGAATTATGGCGGCACCTCGGTGGGCGCGAACGACAGCTTTGCCGGCGGTGCAGACATGGCGGTGAACCCAACCCTGCTGACGGACTTCCGGCTTGGCTATTACCGCTACAACATCGTTACCAGCAAATACGATCAGGGGACCAGTCTCCAAACTCAACTGGGGATTCCAGACTCGAACTTTGGTGACAACTTTACCAGCGGGGCGGCGGCATTCAATATCGAAGATCCAGGCAGAACCGGTGTCGGCAGTTCGTCTCAAGGTTCGGGTGTTGGTCCCCAATACGGCAGCGGTTTGAACGTGAACCGCTGCAACTGCCCGGTGTCCCAGAAAGAAGATCAGTTCCAGGTGGTGAACAACTGGACCAAGATCCTGGGCAATCACTCGATCAAGTTCGGTGCTGATCTTCGCTACGCACGCAACCTGCGCGTCCCGAGCGACACCAACCGCGCGGGTGAGTTCCAGTTTGGTATCGGTCCAACATCCAGCCCCGTAGATCAGTCTGGCGGGTTGGGTTTCGCGACCTTTGTGCTGGGTGACGTTAGCGGTTTCGGGCGTTACGCCAGCACCTCAACGAACGCGAAGGAGTTCCAGAAGAGGTTCTTCTTTTATGGGCAGGATACGTGGCGCTACACGCCGAACCTGACCCTAAATCTAGGACTTCGCTGGGAGCTGTATTATCCGGAGAGCGTGAACGGGAAGGGCAATGGCGCCCTGATGGTTATGAACACCGCGAGCACTACGAGCGGCTATTTGCAGGTCGCGGAGTACGGAAAGTTCGGCAGCAACATGGGGTACAGCCCTTCCTATGGGGCGATTTCACCGCGCATCGGTGCAGCCTATCAACTGAATCCCAAGACGGTGATCCGCGCAGGTTACGGACGAAGCTTCGACCTGGGCGTTTTCGGATCCATCTTCGGCCATGTCGCAACCCAGAACCTGCCGATTCTGACGCACCAGTCGATTTCTCAACCGAGTGGTCCTAATTCTTTTGCATTCACCCTTGCTCAAGGTCCGGGGCTGCCTCCTGTGACGTCGGTTCCGGCTAGCGGTCTACTTCCGAATCCTGGCTTCAGTGTGTCCGCCAAGGCTCGCCCCAATTCGCTCCGGCTGCCGACGATCGACGCATGGAACCTGAGCATCCAGCGGGCCATTACTCCGACGCTTTCCGTCACGATGGCTTACGTGGGCAACAAGGGAACGCACACGCTGAGCGCGGGCGATGGCAACAACACCAACCCCAATGAGGCGGCCATCTTCCTGCCCGCGCAGTACAGCATCAATGGGCAAGCGCTCCACTACACCACGAAGGCGGCCGAGGGTAACGTGGATCCTCCCCCGGGCAGCAATGGTATCTACAAGGATGGAGGAACCAACAACACGTCGCTGCTGCAGCGTTATTACGGCGGCAAACTGCTTGCCTGCAGCGACCCCAATTACGTGCGGCCTACAATTGCGGGTCTGCCCCCGGGAGCCTGCGGGTGGAATACCG
>DASVAI010000219.1:0-7411 GCA_036376445.1 Acidobacteriaceae bacterium | reverse complement strand
CACCGGCCGCAACCCGGCCGAGGTGCAGGAACTGGTTAGGTCGATTCCATGGAACGATGTCCTGCGCGGACAAGTTCCTTTCCAAAACCTGACCTTCCGTCGCAAGCAGGATTCGGTTGTTTATCCCGGCTCGATAGAATTTGGCTTAAGAAAAGGCGTGCAGTTCCCGGAGGGGTTCAATACCGGACAGGAAGTCCAGTTCATTCTCGACCGCGTCGCCCTTCCATATTCCACCATCCAGAACTTCGATCAACTTCCCATCCCTTTCGCTTGCGTGGCTGCCGACCTCGTCACTAGCAAGAAATACGTCTTTCGCAGCGGCAACTTAGCGACAGCGATGCGCTCGACGATGTCCTTGCCGGGCTTCTTTACGCCTATCCGCGTTGAAGGCCATGTCTTTGCAGATGGTGGCATTCTCGACAATCTTCCGGTCGACGTTGCCAAGGAGATGGGTGCGGATATCACACTCGCTGTGCACCTTGAAATCCAGCCAATGGCGCCGACAGATTCGCTGTCGTCCTTCGGCGTGCTTGGAAGATCCATCTCGGTGACCGTCGCTGCCAATGAAATGCGCAGTATGGAACAGGCCGACGTGCTCGTTTCCGTGCCTCTCAGCAAGTTCAACAGCATGGACTACAGCAAGGCAGATGCCCTGATCAAGGCTGGCTATGCAGCCGCGCAAAGCAAGGCGTCCGTTCTCTCCAGGCTTTCCGTCGATGAGGCTACGTGGAATCAATATCTGGCGCAACGCGATGCCCGCCGCCGACACGCGCCAAAGCCCCAATTCGTCGAAGTCACTGGAACAGATGCACGCAGCGCCAAGGCTATTGAGAAGGAGTTTCAGCCAGCAATAGATCAACCCCCCGACCACCAACAGCTGCAGCGTACGATCCTCAACATACAGGGCGATGGTCGCTATTCCGGCCTGAACTACACCATGGTTAACAAAGATGGCGCCCCCGGCCTGCTTATCCACGCGACCGAAAAGGTCTACGCCCCGCCAATCGTCCGGCCGCAGATCACCCTTGATGGTTCCCAGTACAACAATGTGCTCTTCAGCATCGGAGCAAGAATCACCTTCTTCAATTTCGGCAGCTACGGCTCAGAATTGCGCAATGATGTGATCTTCGGTTCCGAATACGGGCTGCGCTCCGAGTTTTACCACCCGATTCGCGCTGACAAAAATTGGTTCGTTGCTCCCCACGTCGTTGTCGATAGCAACGCGTTCAATGGCTATACCAGCGGCGGTGACCTTGCATCCATTTATCGGGTGAAGCGGGCGGGCGGTGGGGTCGATGTGGGTTACCAGCTTGGCCGCAGCCAGGAGTTTCGCGTCGGTTATGTGTCGGAATATCTCCGTTACTCCCTCCAGGTCGGACAAATCACCCAGCCCACCGTTTCGGGACGGGAGGGATTTGCCCGCTTTCAGTACACGTTGCTGCATACAGACGATCCAGTGATACCAGCCACCGGCCGAGTTGCTGATTTCAAGACGCAGTGGATGGAGGCCTACCCAAGCCCATCCAGCGGAGCCAACATCCCGGCATTTCCGCTGAGCCAGGGCAACATCTCGCAATTTGTTCCACTAAGTGCGCGCAGCACCCTGGTACTTTCCGGTGGAGGCGGCACACTATACGGAACCCGCAACATCGGACTTCCTGCGTTTTCGATTGGTGGCACGAAGCTTTTCGCCGCCTATGGCACCAATGAAATCTTGACCAACCAATACCTTGACGGGCAATTTGGATACCTCAGATCATTTGCGGAACTGCCCCCATTTCTAGGAGGCAAGCTGTACTTTGCGGGCCGCCTCGAAGGAGGCACCTATCAGCGTTTCGATACACCGGCCGACCAGCCAACTCAATACCGCAAGCCCGTCGACGCGCTGGCCGGAGTCATCGTTAACACTATCTTCGGTCCCGTGCTGATCGGTGGAGCGGTGGGAGACGCAGGGCACCAACGCTTCTTCTTCAGCCTGGGTCGCGTCTTCTGAAGCGAAGACCCACTTTGTTCCATGGCTGGGCAAATCACTAGAAGGTTAATGGCACGAAAAGTTTTGTTATCAGATCTTCGTCCTCTGTTTGTTCTAAAGAACATTCTCCTTCTTGATTAGCATGGGTATGAAGAACTGAGGCCGAACTCTAAGCCACTCGTATTTCGCTGCACATTCTGCACGGGCGCCGCTTGCCTTAAGGTTCCGCGCAAGACCAAATGAATCTCACGTTAGCGTCACCTCCTCGGCCAGTACAGATTCCGAGATCTTCAGAACTGGGAGGAAGCGCCAATTCGCGTCCCGGTACTCCGCCGACGCGGTGAAGGAATACGTAGAGCAGTTGAAGCGCAATCAGCGGGACATCTATTGGGACTCAGGCTGGCACGCGGTCCGAAACCGCATTGGCTATAATGGCAGTCGTCAGGGCGGGAGTAGTTCAGTGGTAGAACGTCAGCTTCCCAAGCTGAATGTCGCCGGTTCGATCCCGGTCTCCCGCTCCAGTTCCCTGCTCAGGGTTCCTTCCGACGCCGTTGTATGATCAAGGGCGTTTGCGGAGGGCGATATGCGCCTGTCTGTCTTTGCGGCTACATGCACGGTTCTGTTGTCGAGCACACTCGGAGAGAGTGCATTGGGCGGGCATCTGGGCCAGAAAGTAACAACCGCAGCCGGAAATACTGTAACGGTCTACTCGATTGAGTGGCCGAACGACGTGAACCCGGTGAGCGCGGACGTTGAGGTCTGCGCCGGCGAGAATGCGACGTTTGCCTTTCCTTCTTACTTTCAGGTGCACTTTGCCGATGGCGGCGCGATTGGGTCGCTTGGCTCGCACAAGCAGCCGACGCTCGAGCGGACGCATCTTGAACCGAAGCAATGCGTGCGCGGCTGGCTGGATTTTATTGTGACGTCGGGGCAGAAGCCGGTTTCGATTCACTACCACGAAGCTGGAGCGGACAAGAAGCCAATCGACTGGGCTGTGAAATAGCGTGAAAACTCTTCGGATCTGTGCCCTCTTCTTCTTCTGCATGCTAGGTGGCCTCATGGGATCTGCGCAGCAGGAGGACATGGGCGCCAAGGTGAGCGCCCAGCTTGCGGCGATGCCGCTGGTTGGCGGCACAGTGCGGATTCCGGCGGGCAGCTACAGCTTTGCCACCACGATCAAGCTCTCCGGCGGCGGACAACACCTGCAATGCGATGCCGGAGCCGAGTTGCATTACACGGGGAGCGGTGACGCGATCGTTGTGGAACCGCGAAAGGGCGGCCCCTATGTGGGCATCGATGGGGAAGGCGGCTGCAAGCTACTGGGCAATGACACCGCGCAAAACGGTATCCGTCTGTTGCACGGCAACACGTTTGTCATCCGCGGCATGCGCATCGTGGGATTCAAGCACGGCAATGGCATCTCACTGGACGGCGCGAACAGCGTGCAGATTCTCTCGAATGCAATTATCGGGAATCAGCATGGCATCGACATGGTGACGGTCCCTCATTTCGCGCCGAACGCGATTCATGTGGCTGATAACGAGATCTTCAATAACGACTGGGCCGTCTACAGCCACAACGGCCATGCGCCTGCAACACGCGCGCTTGGGAATGTGTACCGCGACAATGTTTTTGAAGGCAACCATACGGGCGATCTTTTTCTGGCGTGGGATGCGCACACTGTGGTGGAGGGCAACTACTTCGAGTCGACTGGTGCTGCAGTTGCAGCGGGGACGGGCGGCGACAAGGTTTACGACATCCAGGTGGTGCGGAACTACTTTACTGTGGCGGGCGTTCCGGGCTACCGGTCGGAGATAGAGCTGGGCGATGTGTCAGGAGCCCTTATCGAAGGCAACTATGAGGAAGGCGTGGGCGGTGCGGGCACAGGTTGCGCGGTAAACGTGGTGCCCGGAAGATTCGGCAGCGCGAACAATGTGAGGTTGCGGAATGCTTTTTCGCGCGTCAGCGAAGGCAAAATGAGCGCGCATGAGCTCTGCTTCCAGGGTAAGCCGGAGATTCCACCGGCCGTGCTGGGACAGAACCGCCTCACGGGCGGCCTGGCGGTGGACGGCAGCGTGAAGCTGAGCGGCCCACTGGAGCTGGAGCAAGGCGCGGTCGGGTCGACCGCTTCCGCGATCAAGCCAGGCGAGGCGTGCACGACGGAGGGAATGCTGCTGATATCGCGGCCGGCGAACCAGACGGCGCGGCTGTATTTCTGCAGCGGATTCAAGTGGCAGCCTGTGGCGCCACCGCACTAGATCATGTCGTGCAGGTGCATCAGCAGCACCAGGGCGGCGGCGATGAAGAGCCCTGCGGCAGGCGTGTATCCCCAGCGGCGGCTCCAGGACCATCGTGGGAAGGCAATGATGGCCAACAGAATCGGAGTGAGCCAGAGCGCGGCGATCATGGCCGCGCCGCTTTCATTTGCGATGCGAGCTGGCGCGCTCGCGCGAAGATATCGAGGAACATATCGCGTGTGAGGCGGCCGGTGTTGGTGTTCTGCAGTGAAGGATGATAACTGCCGAGCAGCGTGAGGCCGTCGGGCATTGTGTATTCGGCGCTGTGACGAAATGGATAATCTGTCGCGCGAACGGCATGTCCCTTGCGGCGGAGGTGCTGGAGATAGCCGTTCCATGCGATGTGTCCCAGACAGACGATGACGCGCAGGTGGGTGAGCAGCGCGATCTCCTGGTCAAGCCAGATGGCGCAGTTGGTGAGTTCGGCGGGTGTGGGCTTGTTGGCGGGCGGGGCGCAGCGGCCTACAGAGGTGATCCAGAGATCGCGCAGGCGCATGCCGTCGTCGAGGCTACGCGCGATGGGCTGCGAGGCGAAGCCAGCGTCGTAGAGCACGGGATAGAGGAAGTCGCCGGAGCCGTCGCCGGTGAAAGGGCGACCGGTGCGGTTGGAGCCGTGGGCGCCCGGGGCGAGCCCGAGGATGAGGACGCGGGCTTGGGGATCGCCGAAGCTGGGTACGGGGCGGCCCCAGTAGGCCTGGTCGCAGTAGGCGCGACGGCGGACTTGGGCCACCTCGGCGCACCAGGCGCGGAGGCGCGGGCAGCGGTCGCAGGCGATGATGCGCTGGTTGAGCGCCTCCAATGTGGCTGGAATGGCCGTTACTGATGGCATGGGCGGTTACTTGTCGAAGCCGGGCTGCTCTAAGTAGTTTAGTGCCACATTTGAAACGTGCGCCGGAAGCCATTCCCCATCCCTAGGGTGATCGATCGCCGGCAACCCAATTTGCCCGCCGAAAATAACGGAGCAATCCGGCGGATGGGACGGTAGGATAGGCTCGAAAGGTCAAGAAGTTACCCGGAACCAGCGGAATTACCGGTGAACCGGGTGACATTCGCGAAACAGAACGGTCTTTCGTATATTCCCCTCGCCGGGCGGCAGCCTGTCGAAGGTTTTTCCCGAGGCTTAGGAATGACGGTTTTCTGGATTAATCCAGGGACCAATGGCCGGCTTGCCATTGTGCCGCGGCCCCGCGGTGACGACTGGCTGGCGCAGGACCTGGCGGCCATTCGGCAGAACGGAATCGACATCCTGGTATCGCTGCTGACACCTCCTGAAGCGAAGGAACTGGGCCTGTCGCACGAGAGGGAGATGTGCGAGCGGGCGGGCATCGAGTTCCGGTCTTTTCCCATCATCGATCGCAGTGTTCCGGATTCGCATCGCGAGTTCCAGAAACTGGCGGATTCCCTGGCGACTGAAAGGCTGCACGGCAAGAACATTGGCGCGCATTGCTGGAGATGCATCGGGCGTGCTTCGCTGCTGATCGGGGCCGTCCTGTGCGTGGAGGGGCTGTCACCCGAGCGCGCATTCACCATGATCTCGAAGGGCCGGGGCCTGGAAGTGCCGGATACTCCGGAACAGGTGACGTGGCTGGCGGAGTTTGCGACTGCGCTGCCCCGCTGCTGAGATGACCTCAACGTGACGTACTTCGTGGGCGCACGTGATGACCCCAGGCCGGAACCAAAGCGACATGAACAGCGAAACGCGCTATTGGCCGGCCGTAACTTGCGTTCTGCTGATGGTTATCGTCGCTCTCGCAGCGTTCCATCATTACGGCACCAACCGGCGAGTGGCACGCCTCGCCACGGAGATCGCGCAAGACTCTGGTCTGCTGAATGAGGCAGTCGGTTCCTCTCTCTCAATGGGGATCTTCGTGCATGGCCGTGTCGGCGAAGGAGCCGACCGTGGCAACGCCGATCTCGAAATTCCCGTGCATGGAAGCGAAGGGCGAGGCACGCTGTTTGCTTGGGTGCAGCGGGATCGAGGGCCGTGGCGCATCTGCTCGCTGTCGTTCCGGTCCAAAGGCGGCTTGTCCATCGTGATCGTTGCAGACGAAACCAGCCATTGCGCGCGGGAATAGTCCGAGAGCGAGCGTAGAATGGGTGCGCTTCCGGCGGCCTTGCCGTTGCGACGCCAACACTTCCCTCCTCTAAGGAGCATTCATGCCTGTGAACAGAACGTTTTTGTCGCCTGCATTGCTACTGGCAGCCACGCTGCTGCTGGCAGGCGGCTGCAAGTCCTCGGCTCCGACCGAGTCGGTCAATCCCAAGAATGTGCCTGCGGCAGCGCCGCAGATCAATGGCGAGGACCTCGTCACGCTGCAACGCAAGGCGACCTCGAGCGGGAGCGCGCCGGAGTTCCTCTCGGCTACCGTGATTCCGGGGCGAGGCATGAACCTGTTGCAGATCACGGCGAATCTTCCCGGCAAGGGCACGACGAATGTATTCTTTGCTCCTTCGTTGAGCGAGGTGCAGAGCAAGCTGAGCGGCTCCGACCCGGCTGACAAGTTTGGCAACGGATCGTTTGCGTTCGGCGGCGCCTTCCTGGTGCCGTATCCGAATCGCATCCGCGGCAAGCTCTCGGACGATAAGCAGACGATCACCACGACATGGAATGGCAAGACGCTGACGCTGCCGGCGAACTTCTCCGGGAAGAAGCCGGGCGCGGAAGTGCATTCCATTCACGGCCTGATCCTCACATCGAAGACGGATGATGTGAAGGTGTCGAACTCGGCCGATGGGCAGACTGTGACAGGCACGATTCATGCGGGCGACTTCGGCGGCCACTGGCTTTCGAATACCGATCTCGACTTTACGATCGAGCTTGCGGGCAAGGATGTGACGGCGACGATCACGGCGAAGAATGTCGGCGAGCAGGAGGAGCCGATGGCGATCGGATGGCATCCGTATTTCGCGATCCCGAGCGGCGACCGCACGCAGGCGCGGCTGCACATTCCCGCGGCGCGGATGGCGCTGGTGAACAACTACGACGATGTCTTTCCCACCGGGCGGCTGAAGCCGGTGAAAGGCACGAAGTACGACTTCAACGCGGCGGACGGCAAGGCGCTGGACGGGGATTTTCTGGACGACAACTTCTCCAAGCTGACACGGACGAACGGCGATGTGGATGTGCAGCTGACCGATCCGG
>DASVAI010000197.1:0-4806 GCA_036376445.1 Acidobacteriaceae bacterium | reverse complement strand
CTGTCCGCAATGCGCCTGCCAGGTCTCGGCCGCCTGCGGCAACTGCCATCGAAGCGCACGCCCGACGGATCTCTTCTGCGTCCACTGCGGCCACGACTTGGCCTCCGACAGCATGCCCGAACGCGTCCGCCAAACCTTCTCCTGAAGCATCAACACACCGGGTGCCCATCCTATGCAGAGCGTAGGGTGGGCGTGGTATATCGCAGCGAAGCTGCCACCGACATCTGCATGATCCTAAGCAAAGCGGATGACCTGTAGGAATGACCTGCAGTTTGCTCGCTAATCCCGGTGTGCGGACGTGAGCGACCAAAGGGAGTGAACCTCGCAACACGCGCCGCAGGCGCCCTCGCCCGGACGGCCAGTCCCTTCCGCCCGGGACGGTCAGTCACCTATACTCTTCATGGCCCATGACTCTGAAAGCCCTCATCGTCGACGACGAGCAACTGGCGCGGGATGAGCTCCAGTACCTGCTCGGCTCGATCGACGATGTCGAAGTCGTGGCCCAGGGCAAGAACGGCATCGAAGCCATTGCGCTCGTTCCCAAACTCGAGCCAGACGTCCTCTTCCTGGATGTGCAGATGCCCGGCCTCGATGGCTTCGCGGTCCTCCGCAAGCTCCTCGAAAAGAACCGCCCCGAGACGCTGCCGCAGATCATCTTCGCCACCGCCTTCGACAAGTACGCCGTGCGCGCCTTCGAAGTGAACGCCGTCGACTATCTGCTGAAGCCCTTCGATCGTGGCCGTCTGGAGCAGGCTCTCGATCGCGTGCGGGCGCGGCTCCAGGCCCCGGCCTCAGCCGGCCATGAAGGCAATCCCGTTTCTGCGCGTGCTCCCGCTCTCTCCCGTGAGCAGGTCGATTCGCTCATTCGGCTCATCGAACAGCAGCACGGGACGGCCTCGGCATCTCGCAACAGCAGCAACAGCCCTAGCAGCAAAATCGTGGTCCAGGCCGGCACCCGCATGCTCCTCGTCGATCAGAAAGAGCTGTGCTTCGCCGCCATCGATGAAGGCGTCATCTCCGTCTCCACGCCCACGCTCGAAGGCCAGTCGAAGTGCCGCACCCTCGAAGAGCTGCTCGATCTGCTCGACCCCCAGACCTTCTGGCGCGCCCACCGCTCCTATGTGGTCAACATCAACCACATCAAGGAAGTCGTGCCCTGGTTCAAATCCAGCTACCAGCTCCGCATGAACGACCGCAAGAACACCGAAATCCCCGTGAGCCGCGCACAAACGCGTCGCCTGAGAGAGCTCTTCAAGCTTTAGCACTCCGGCTAGTTCAATCCCACATCGCGATTGCTATGCAGTTCTCCACAGGAAATGTGCCGGTTAATTACCTCAATTTGCTAGAGTAAAAATAGAGATCAAAAGTAAAGCCACCTTCGCGGTGGCTTTTTTGCATTTACCCGCAAGTCTCGACGGTCTTTTGCTGTCACTAAGTCCTTTGTTTGGACATCTTTGACCCTTAAGTCCTTTAGACACCGCACTTGCGATTCGGCAGAACCAATATCTTCATGATTCGATTGGGATTATACGAACTTCTCCCGCACAGGGGGAGGGGGTATCTCCGTCAGTCGTAGCGCTCAAAAATGATCTGCTTCTTATCCCATCCGAGGCCCGTCAGCCGGTCGCGATTCGCGGAGACCATGTCGTTCAGGCCGCAGATGTACGCGTGAATGTTGAAGCCCGGTGCTCCTTCGGCTGTCGTCGGCGTCCCATTCGTGTGCAGCTCGAGATGCTCCGACGCGATCTTCGCCACATGCTCCTGCACGTAGCCGCGCTGTCCGGTCCAGCTCTCATCGCCGCGGCTGAGCGTGGTGATGTACTCGAAATCCTTGTGCTCGGCCGCCTTACGCTCGAAGAAGTCCCGGTAGTACAGCTCGGTAGGATACCGCGTGCCATAGACCAGCCAGATCTTTCGACCGTTCGAAAGCGAAGGCCGGTCGTCCGGAAACAGGTGCTCAATGAACCCGCGCATCGGCGCAATGCCGGTCCCCGTAGCAATCAGAATGGCATCAGTCAGAGGCTGGCGCAGCGTGAAGAGCCCGTGCGGACCGTGGAAGCTGAGCGTCTCGTCTACCTGCATGTCAGCGAGAAGGTTCGAGAAGAAGCCTCCCTCCACTCGGTTCACGCAGAGATCGAAGGCGTTCTTCCGGGGCGCCGACGCGATGGAGTAAGCCCGCGTCTGGGTCTTGCCCCGGTCATCCTCTCTGACCAGAGACACAAACTGGCCCGGCTTAAAGTCAAATTGCTCCAGGCCCTCGACGGCAAATTCCAAGTGAAAGCACTGCGCTGAGTCAGAGATACATGTCTTTTGGGTCAGTCTTGTTGTGTGAAGCTCGCGTGCCATAGTTGATTGTCTCTATTCTACCGTCACCGACTTCGCCAGGTTTCTCGGTTGGTCGACATCGCAGCCGCGGCGCACCGCGATGTAATACGCAAGCAACTGCAGCGGAACCACCTCGAGTACCGGCAGCAGCATCTCCGGCGCCGCCGGAACATACAGAACGTGCTCCACAAGCTGACCGATGTGCGTATCTCCCTCGGTTGCAATCGCAATCACTTTGCCCGCACGAGCCGTAACCTCCTGGATGTTCGACAGAGTCTTCTCATAGCGCAGGACCGAGTCTGCATTTCCATCATCTTTTGTCGCCAGCACAACCACGGGCAGCGTCTCATCGATCAGCGCATTCGGACCATGCTTCATCTCGCCGGCCGGATACCCCTCGGCGTGGATGTAGGAGATCTCCTTCAGCTTCAGCGCCCCTTCCAGCGCGATTGGATAATGAATGCCACGTCCGAGATAGAGGAAGTCGCGCGCCGTAGCATACGGCAGCGCAAGCTGCTCGCAGTCGGCCGCGCGCGTGCGCAGAACCTCCTCCACCTTCCCTGGCAGGTGGTGCAGCGATTCGACCAATGACCGGCTGCCTTCATCCGACAGCACGCCACGCTTCTGCGCCAGATGCATCGCGAACAGAAACAGCGCAATCAACTGCGCGGTAAACGCCTTGGTGGAAGCGACGCCGATCTCCGGCCCGGCATGCGTGTAGATGGTGCCATGCGCCTCGCGCGCCACCGCCGCCCCCACAACGTTGCAGATGGCGATGGTCTTCGCACCCTTCGCAATCATCTCGCGCTGTGCGGCCAGCGTATCGGCGGTCTCACCGGACTGCGTAATCAGCAGCCCGATCGCGCCCCCCTCCGTAATCGGGTCGCGGTAGCGATATTCGCTCGCATAATCCACATCCACCGGCACGCGGGCCAGCCGCTCGATCATGTATTTGCCGGCAAGCGCGGCATGCCAGCTTGTGCCGCAGGCAGCGATGTTGATGCGCCGTGCTGCGCGGAACTCCTCATCGGATACCTTCATCTCACTCAGATACACCCTGCCGGTATCGAGTGAAGCGCGCCCCAGGGTGGTATCGCGGATCGACCGCGGCTGCTCAAAGATTTCCTTGAGCATGAAATGCTTATAGCCGCCCTTTTCCGCCTGAATGGGATCCCACGTCACGCGCGTGATCTCACGACGGATGTGCTCGCCATGGAAATCCGTCAGCGTGACGCCGGAGGGGTCGAGCACGGCCATATCACCATCGGCCAGAAAATATATGTTGCGCGTGTGATGAAGGATGCCCGGCACATCCGAGGCGACAAAGTACTCGTCCTCGCCCAGCCCCACTACCGCCGGCGGTCCATTGCGCGCCACCACAATCTTGTTGGGCTCGTCGGCACAGATCGCGCTCAGCGCAAAAGCGCCCCTCAGGCGCCTGACAGCGCGCCGCACGGCGTCTTCAAGAGAAAGCGTCTTGCCCGACATGGACGTCGAGCGGATCTCCTGCTCGATCAGGTGCGCGATGATCTCGGTATCCGTCTCTGTTCCAAAGATGTGGCCTAGGGATATCAGCTCCCGCTTGAGCGCTAGATAGTTCTCGACAATGCCGTTGTGCACGACCACGATCCGTCCGCTGCAGTCGCGGTGCGGATGTGCGTTTTCTTCTGTAGGACGGCCATGCGTGGCCCAGCGTGTATGGCCGATGCCATAGGAGCCATGCATCGGCTGCTGCCGGATCACCTCTTCAAGGTTGCGCAGCTTGCCCGGCGCGCGTCGCAGTTCCAGGCCATTGCCGTTACTGCCCACCGCAATCCCGGCGGAGTCATACCCGCGATACTCCAGCCGGCGCAGTCCATCTAGAATGACCGGAACCACGTCGCCCTGCTTGCCCACGTATCCAATGATTCCGCACATGCGGACATTGTACGGGCCTGCGCAAGCTACTCTTCCAGCCGGAAGTTGTACTCCTCAATGACAGGATTGGTGAGGACTTCGCGCGCTATGCGGTCCACTTCCCTCTGTGCCAGATCGCGACTGGTCCCATCGGCCAGCGTCAGTTGGAAATACTTGCCCTGGCGGACGTCGGAAACGCTGCCGAACTGCAGCTTCTTCAAAGCGCCCTGGATCGTCTGCCCCTGCGGGTCGAGAACTGTGCGCTTCAGCGTGACGTAGACATGTGCCTTCATCGTGCTTGATTATAAGGCTTTGGCCGAGGTGCACTCACACGGCCCGGAAAGCATTGGTATGGTCAATTATCTGGAACTACCCATCGGCGACCGCTGTCCCGAGGTCATTGAAGCGGTCATCGAGATTCCCTTTGAAGGCATTAACAAGTACGAGTACGACAAGAAGCTGCATGTCTTTCGCCTCGACCGGAACCTGTACTCACCCGTGCACTATCCCGGCGACTACGGTTTCATCCCTTCGACGCTCAGCGAAGACGGCGACCCGCTCGACGTGCTGGTACTGGTGGATGCG
>DASVAI010000193.1:0-4073 GCA_036376445.1 Acidobacteriaceae bacterium | reverse complement strand
AAAACCTTGGTGAGCACGCCGACAGGAGCGGCGTTGGAGCGGCGCAATTTGCCGGCCTGCATCACCGGATGCTGAACGCGGGTCATGGGAGACATCCTGAGTTTCACAGAAATTGTACGGCGAGTGAATCCATTTACCCCACCTGGAGGTCCGCGCGATGAACGGAGTCGGTGTTCAGGCGGATGGGAACGTGGACTGGTCCGCGTTAATCGCCCGGCGCGATGTCCGGATGACGGCACCGCGTCTGCGCTCCGCGGCAGAGACTCTCCTTCAGGTGGTGGGCAGCGGTCCGCCAGGCAGGCCGGTGACCTGTCGAACCCGGCGGAGAGCTGGAGCATGCGTGGTGCGGCAGCGCATGCGCTGGAGGCCGACAATGTTCCGTGCTGAAGGCACAGGAAGGATTTAGCGTGCCACCGTACTCACGATCCTTCTGGACTGGAAGGCTGACGCGCGGCGCGGCGCCGCATGTCGTCGCTCAGCAGAATAGCGTCGGCGATTTCGCGCATAGACTTGCGGCGATCGCGGCTCTCGCGCTGCAGGGCGTGATAGGCCTCCTGTTCGTCGATACCGAGGTCACGCTGCAGAATGGCCTTGGCGCGGTCGATGATGCGGCGCGTTTCGAGCCTTTCAGTGAGCTGAGTGTTTTCAAGGTCCAGACGGGCACGCTCGATCTCCGCTCCGACCAGAAAGCCGATCGTAGTGAGCAGGCGAACCTGTGCGGGAGTGTGATGATAGGGCTTGCGGTGCTGGAGATTGATGACGCCGACTATTTTGCCCGCGGTTTGAATGGGGACGGCCAGCATCGCTTCGAAGAGGTCCTCCGGAAGGTCGCGCAGAACCTGGAAGCGCGGATCCCGCAGCGCTCCGGAGGGAATGGCTACGGCCTCGCGGTGTTCGGCCACCCATCCGGTGATCCCCTGGCCAAGCGTGAGCACCAGTTGATCGATGAGATTAGCGTGCGGATTGCGCGAAGCGCGCAGAATCAGCCGATTCTCTTCGAGCGAATAGATGAAGCAGGAATCGCAGGGAATGATGGTCGAGACGAATTCGACGATGCGATCGAGTATGCCGTGAAAAGGGTCGGCGGCGGCCATGCGGCTGCCGATTTCGTGGAGGAACTCGACGCTGTGGGTGAGGCCTGCTTCTCCGGCACGCCCAATGCGGAGGTCGCCGGCGTCGAGCGTGCGCGCGAGACTGGCGCGCGTCGAGCGGTTTGGCAGAGTCGACGAAGAGGGCGCGAATGCCACGAGAGAATGATCGGCTTTTTTTCCCTCCATCAGATCGCCGATCCGCTGCGCACCCTGCTCGAGGAGGCATGCGATCTTCGGGTGAGAGGGTTCGAAGTCCGGAGTCAGCCCGTGCCGGCGCAATTCTTCTGAAGTGCTGGGGCCAATGGAGAGGAGGACGCACGACTGCAATCCGGAGCGCAGAGCATCCGCACATCCCATATCGCCGGCGACCTGAAAAAGATGGATCACCTGCACGGCCGTCGTGAAGAGCACCACATCGACATGCCGTTGCGTGATGCCGAGCACGCATTCGCGCAGCGGCTTGACGTCCTCAGGAAGCGCCCACTCATAGAGTGGAACGCGTGTGACAGACAGCGTGCGTTCGGCGAGCAGAAGCAGAAACTCGGGATTCGACGCGGCGTACTCCTGGACGGCCACGCGCATGGTCCGCAGCCTTTCGCCGAAACACGTCTCGAGTTCCTTCATAACTTCACGCCAGGTGCAGGGCTCCGGCGCCATGGCAGTGACAGGAACGCCGTATTCGGCGAGAACAGCCGCGGGTTTCTGGCCGCGAGAGACGACGGCGACCTTCCCCAGGGCAGCAAGGAAATCATCGAGGCGATAATGCGCCCGCACCTGCTCGATGAGCGTGCGCACGCCTGGATCGGTGAGGAAGATGACGACGTCATACTCGCCGCGCAGAAGAGCATCGGCGAAATGGAAGGCGTGTTCCTGCGGTTCCAGGCGGATTTCGCGGACGGCTGCAACGACCAGCGGCTCGCCTGCGCAGGCGCGGATTCGCTGCTCGATCTCTGACGCGCGGCGCGTTTCGAGCGCAAGCACCCGGAGTCCCCGGAAGCCGTCGCCTTTGCCCGCTCCAGCGCCGTGGACCCGGGGACGCACGGGCGGAGTCGGCGGCCGGGACCGCTCCAGCGCAGCGATCGGTTGGAGAGAGCGTCGCATGGCTATCAGAACCTTCGTCGTTGGTCGGGGTTCCTCGGCGCACGTCGCGCCTGAAGACACCGACGGTTCACGGTGCGGCTCCGCGCTACGCGCAGACCTCGCAGACTGCTGCTCTTCCTAGTGTCTCAACTGCCAGCTAAAGATTTCATGATGAGTGTTAGCTAGCTCTGGCCCGCGACGGATTCCATCTCCATGCACTCCGGTACCGGCACCAAAGGCGCTTGCTCGCGATTGCGCTCGAGCATCTGGATGCTCACGATGCCCTCGTCGATGCGGACCGGGTAGGTTGCGACGCAGGCGTGCTCCTGCGGCTTCACGACGGATCCTTCCTCGAGATGCACCTTCCATGCATGCAGCGGGCAGACGACGGTGCCGCCGGAGACAATGCCATCGGCGAGCGGACCGCCGCGATGCGGGCAGCGGTTCTCGATGGCGAGGAAGCGCTCTCCTAAATTGAAGATGGCGATGTCACGGCCATCGATCTCGACGGCGCGGCCTTCGCGCAGAGGAATGTCTTCGGCGTGTGCGATGCGGATCCAGGATTGCGGACGTTTCATTGGGTCACCATCTCCATCGGTTGAATTTGTACGAACTGCGTGCGCGTGCGCGGCTGGTTGCGCTCCAGCCAGGGATCGGACGAGAGAGCTTTTGCGCGGGCGAGGCGGTCGAGGAGGGCGCGTCGCGTTTCCTCGGGGGCATAGATCGTGTCGCGACGGATCTTTTCAATGCCGACGCGCTCGACGAAGTCATAGGTGCGTTCGAGGTAGTTCGCCTGCTCGCGGTAGTACTGGAAGAAGAGGCAGGCGATTTCGAGCGCCTCGTCGGTGGTTTCGACCGTAGTGAGCACGTCAGCCTTGCGGACCTTCTTGCCCGCGCCGCCGCCCACGACGATCTGCCAGCTGCCTTCCTGGCCGATGAGGCCGATGTCTTTGACCGTTGCCTCGGCGCAGTTCCGCGGACACCCCACAGCGCCCATCTTCACCTTATGTGGCGTGTACAGGTTTTCGAGGCGGCGCTCCAACTCGATGCCGGCGCTGGTGGAATCCTGCACGCCAAAGCGGCAGAAGTCAGTACCAACGCAGGTTTTCACCATGCGGACGCCTTTGGTGTAAGCCTGGCCGGAAGGCATGCCGAGATCGGCCCAGATCTTCGGCAGATCGGATTTCTTTACGCCCAGCAGATCCAAACGCTGGCTGCCCGTCACCTTAACCATGCGCACGTTATATTTTTCGGCGACATCGGCAATGCGGCGCAGTTCATCGGGCGAGGTGACCCCGCCGCGCATGCGTGGCACGACGGAGAAAGTGCCGTCTTTCTGGATGTTTGCGTGGACGCGATCGTTGATGAAGCGCGCCGAGCGATCCTCTTCGTGATCGCCGCACCAGACGACATCGACGATATAGCTGAGCGCCGGCTTGCAAATCTCGCAGCCAGTCCCGTTGCCGTAGATGTCGAGTACATCCTGCACGGAGCGCAGTTGCTGGCTGCGCACCATCTCGCGCAGCTGCTCCTGCGGGAATGGCACGCACGCGCAGAGGACACGGGCCGCCTCTTCCTCGAACTCCGGCGCTGCTGCTTTGAGCAGGGCACGACAGGTGTCGGTGCAGCTTCCGCATCCGGTGGAGGCGCGCGTCGCGTCCTTGAGCTGCGCAAGCGTACACACGCCGCTTTCGCGGATGGCCTCGAGGATGTCGCTCTTGCTTACGCCCATGCAGCCACAGACCGTGTGACTGTCGGCCATTTCCGCCACGGCGAGGCCTTCGTCTTTTGCAGGCGGAGGAAAGAGCAGGTGGCGGCGCGTATCGCTCAGGTCGCGCTGGCTGCGGAGCATGTCGAGATAGCGCGGGCTGTCGGAGGTGTCCCCAACCAGAATGAATCCGG
>DASVAI010000183.1:0-2898 GCA_036376445.1 Acidobacteriaceae bacterium | reverse complement strand
AGACAGAGTTCTGCAACGGTCCGGGCAGCAAAACGGAGGCTCGAGACAACCCCATTTTGCTCTGTGTTGAGACTGAAATTCGAGGCGCTGAGAACCCTGATTCCAGGAGTTCTGGCGGTTGTCTCAAAACCTGGCCCTTACAATACAGTGAAGGCGGTTCGCGCCGGATGATCGCATCTGGACCGTCAATATTGGGTAAGGGTCTGAGAATCACCCGAGCCGCCCAAGCGTTGAGTCCAGGCGCGATAGCTCCTGAAATCAGGCCTGGGCGGGTGCCCAGTTGTGAGGCAAGAGTTCGGCGAGCCGGGTGATGGGATGGGCGGCGATCCTGGAGAGCACATCCTGAAACCAAGCGAACGGATCTACCCCGACGCGCTGGCAGGAGGCCACAAAGCTCCGCAGCACGGCAGCCGTGGCGCCGCCCTGGTCGCTGCCGAAGAACATCCAGTTGTTTCGGCCGACGGCGACGCCGCGCAGCGCGCGCTCGGTGGCTCCGTTGTCGATCTCCAAGTCTCCGTCATCGGCGTAACGGGTCAGCGCGGTCCAGTTCTTCAGGGTGTAACGTACCGCCCGCCCAGCCGTGCTCTTGGGCAACACCTCCGCGCCGAGTTCCATCAGGTAGTCACGCAACTTATCCAGAACCGGCTTCGACTCCTGCTGGCGCAGGCGCAGCCGATCCTCTGCCGCCCACCCGCGCGCGCGATCCTCAATCCGGTATAACTCCGCGATCAGCAATAGCGCCGGCCCCATCCGCCCCTGGTCCGACTCCAACGCCTTGAAGAAGTACCGCCGCGCGTGCATCATGCACCCGACCTCGATCAACCCGCGCGCCGGGTCCTTGAAGAAAGCGTCGTAGCCGCCATAGGCGTCTGCTTGGATGTGGCCGCGATAGCCTTTCAGGAATGCCTCCGGCCCGGCCCGCTCCCGCGTCGCCGTGTAATCGTACAGAATCACCGGATGCTCTTTATCGCCGCAGTAAGGCCAGATCCGGCCCGTGCGCGCAAACGGCAGCTTTTCGTCCAGCACCTTCACGCCCGTGTCGTCAGTCCCGATCACCTTCGAGCCGAACAGCACTTCTTTCGCCGCACCGTACAACGGCTGCAGCAGGCTGGCGCATTGCGCCATCCAGCCGCACATGGTCTTGCGCGAAATGTCCACCCCGTGGCGCGCCCAGATCCGTTCTTGCCGGTGGAGCGGCAGATGATCGGCGCATTTGGCCACGATCACTTGCGCCAGCACGCTCGCTCCCGCCGTGCTCTTTTCGATAGGCTGCGGCGGCTTAGTCGCCGTCCGCACCGTGCAGGCGCAGGCGTACTTCTTGCAGACGTCCTCGATCACCTTCAACTGCGCCGGTATGTATTCGTAGCGTTCGCTGGATTCTTCCCCGATCGGCCGCAGGTTCTGCCCGCAGGCCGCACAGTGCTTCTCCGCCTCCGTCAGATCATGCAGGATGCGCTCGCGTTTCAGATGTCGCGGCAGCGGCTGCCGGCCGCCCGCTCGCTTCGCTGGAGTCGACCCCGCTCCGCCAGGCGTAGCATCGTCGTCATCGGCGCGATCCGGCTCGGCGGCCGCTGCCGTGGGCGCTTGCCGCGCCTGCCAGGCGGCCGCGAAGAGAGCCAGTTGATCGGCCGAGAGCTGCTCGCTTTTGCGGTTGCGCTTGGCGTCCAACAACTCGCGCAACAGGTCCTCGATTTTTGTGCGCTCGTTGGATTCGCGCTCCAACTGCGCCATCAAGTCCAGCACCATTCGTTGGAGGACTGCGGGATCGTCCGGAAGGTGTTTGGGGTCGAAGGCCACGAGTAAGTTACAGTCTAATCGACTTACTCGCGCCGGCCAAGAGAAAACAGAAACGCTATGCGATGTTTTACACGGAGCGTCGGTAGCGCTTGCGTCGCGCTGCGCTCTCGAGGTCGATCCCGCTCAACAGCGCGCCCAATTCCTGCGCCGTGATCTCCCGCCGCCGTTCCGCGCCGTCGCCGAACGGCATGTTGTACGTGCCCTCCTCCAGTCGTTTGCTCCACACTGCAAATCCATCGCGGTCCCAATAGAGAATCTTGACCCGGTCCCGCCGCCGGCTGGCGAACACGAACAGATGACCCGCCAGCGCGTCCAACTCCAGGTGGTCCCGCACCAGCGCGTGCAGACTGTCGAAGCTTTTCCGCATATCGCACGGTGTCAGGCAGAGATATACCCGCACGCTGGCCGGCAGGTGGATCATCCCCGCAACGCCTTCAGCACCGCGCGCAACGTGGCCCCATCCACCCCGGCGCCGATGCGCAGCCGTTCCCCGCTCGTGAGCACCAACTCCAGACCCGCTTCCGGCGCCGACTCGCTCCGCACCTGTCGCCGGTCCACCAGCGCAAACCGCACCAAGCCCTCCTCCCGAAACCGTCTCCGCCACGCGTAAAAACAGTATTCCGAAACGCCGCGCTCCTTACAGAAGCGCCGCACGGTTAACCCGCTGCGCTCCTGCTCGGCGATCCGCTCGCGCCACTGATCGGCTTTGCCGGGGCTGGTCTTCTCCTCCACGATCGCTTCTTCGGTCATGCAGCCACTATGCCGTCCATCGGACCGAAGGGGAAGAGGGGTTCATCGGACGCTTACCACAACCTACACCGAGCAGCAACAGAGAAAGAACAGCGACCTTGCTGTTGTAGAGGCCTCTCATTTCGTAATCTCCTTTGGAAAGCGGTATTAGCGCCGGGACGGCGCGGCTGCGCCTTTCTTGCAGTTTTCATGCCGGAGCTAACATGTTGATTCGCATGGCGATTTGTGAGCCAAAGGGGGCGAATTTTTCAGGAACATTGCCGAGATAATGCACTTGGCGAGGATGCAACCGTGGACGATGCTTTCCCAGTAGTCCCCGAGCTTGGAACGTAGTTCGTCTGCTTGACGCCG
>DASVAI010000155.1:0-5816 GCA_036376445.1 Acidobacteriaceae bacterium | reverse complement strand
AACCTGCACAATCTGGGCTCCGGCGGTGGCGGGTTTACATCGCTGATCTTCAACAAGACAGCGCCAGACCAGTTCCGCTTGGATGGCGGATTCCGCGGTGATTTTTATCAGGTGCCGAACGATCCTGAGCAGCACGCTGCGGGCATCCGCGACCGTGATCGCGAGCAGGATGGATTTGTGATCGGGTCTTGGACGCACGCTCTTGGGCCGGGGACGCTGATGACGGTGTCGCCCTTCTTCCATTCAAACCGCGCAGCGTATGAAGGTGGAGAAAGCGATCCGTTGATCACGACGGATGATCGTGTCTCCTACTACGAGGGTGGACAGGCGGTGCTCTCCCAGGTGAAGGGGCCGAGCAATCTTCGCGCAGGCGTGTACGCCTTCGCGCAGCAGGACAACCGCTATTTCGCCGTGACATCTGCGGATCCAACGGTGACGCCGTTCCGGCAGACGATTTCGCCGAAGGCCCAAGTGGATGCAGCGTTTGTGGACGAGCAGTTTAAGCTGACGCCCTGGTGGATGTTGAACGGCGGTGTGCGCTTCACTTACTTCGATGGCAGCTTCAGCGAGCATGCGTGGGACCCGCGAGTAGGGACTGCGATTACGCTGCCGCGGATCCACTGGGTGCTGCGCGGAAGCTACTCGCGGTACTACCAGGCGCCCCCGCTCGATACCGTGACGGGTCCGGTGCTGGAGTTTGCGAATACCCAGGACCTGAGCTTTTTGCCGCTTCATGGCGAGCGCGATGAGCAGTACGACGTGGGCGTCGTGATCCCAGTGCATGGATGGACCGCGTCGTTCGATAACTTCCGCACCAGCGCAAGGAACTTCTTCGATCACGACGCGATCGGGAACTCGAATCTGTTCTTTCCGCTTACCATTGCGCGGGCGCGGATTCGCGGATGGGAGGCGAACGTGCGCTCGCCGGAGCTGCTGCATCACTCGCACGCGCACCTGATCTATTCGAACCAGCAGGCGGCAGGGTTTGGTGCCGTGACCGGCGGGCTGACGGACTTCTCTTCGCCGGAAGAGGGCTTCTATCTCGATCATGACCAGCGGAACTCGCTAACGGCGGGCTTCGATGCGGCCCTGCCTTGGCGGGCCAATGCGGCGTTCGATTTCGTGTACGGTTCAGGTTTTCTGAACGGGGACGGACCGTCGCATCTGCCGAGCTATCGCACCTTTGACTTGGCGCTGAACAAGGAGATCGGGGAGCGGTGGACAGTGCGCGCGATCGGCACAAACATCACGAACAAGCGCTATCAGGTGGACCTGAGCAATACGTTCGGGGGCAGCCACGTGGGCGACCCGCGGATGCTCTCGGCGGAAGTGCGCTATCGCTTTCATTTCTAGATGAAGGTGAAGTGGCACAATCAAGGAAGGAGATGTGATGAGACGAATTGTAGGGAGCCTGCTGTGCAGCGTGGCGCTGATGCTGCCGGTAGCGGGTTGCCATAGCAACTCCCGGCCGCAGGCGCAGATGCCGGCTGGGGCGGTGAAGCAGTATGCGGTGAAGGGAATTGTTGTCGGAACGGATCCGGCGCATGGTGAAGTGACCGTGGACTCCGAGGCGATTCCGGGCCTCATGGAAGCAATGACCATGCCGTACAAGGTGAAGGACGCGAATGTGCTGCAGGATTTGCATCCGGGCGATCACCTGAATGGCGTTTTGCTGGTGGGCGATGATCGCACGCTGCTGGACCAGATTGTGATCACGGCGCAGGCGCAGCCCGACTATAAGCCACAGACGCAGTATCATGTTCCGGCGCCCGGCGATGCTGTGCCGGACTTCCACCTGAAGAACCAGAGCGGGAAGGAGATCAGCCTTCGCGAGTTCCGCGGGAAGGCTCTGCTGGTCACGTTCATTTACACACGGTGCCCGCTATCTGATTATTGCCCGCAGATGAGCCGCAACTTTGCCCAGATCGACAAGAGCCTGCAGGCCGATCCCGGGGCGTATAAAAAGACGCACCTGCTCAGCATCAGCTTCGATCCGGCATACGACTCGCCTGCGGTGCTGCGCAGTTATGGCGAGGCGTACACAGGCCAGTACACGAAGGAAAGGTTTGTGCACTGGGACTTTGCCGCGCCATCGAAGGCCGATCTGCCGAAACTGCTCGAGTACTTCGACGTAGGGGCGACGCCGGGAGAGAACCACACCATTACACATTCGCTCTCGACGGTGGTGATCTCGCCGGACGGGAAGGTGGCGCAATGGTATCCGACGAACGACTGGAAGCCTGAAGACGTGCTGAACGACCTGAAGAAAGCCGCTGGAGAGAAAGCGTGATCCTGGTGCTGATGGGGGTGACGGCGAGCGGCAAGACGACGATCGGAACGAGGCTGGCGGCTGCCGAGGGCTGGGAATACGCAGAAGGGGATGATTATCACTCGGCGGCAAACAAGGCGAAGATGCACGCCGGCATCCCACTGACAGACGAGGACCGCGCGCCGTGGCTGGAGAGCCTGCACGACGTACTTCTGCGCTGGCATCGCAGCGGGAAGAATGGGGTGATGGCCTGCTCCGCGCTGAGGCAGGCATACCGGGATGTGCTGTCGGCGGGCATTCCAAAGACGGAGCTGCATTTTGTGCTGCTCGAGGTAGAGAAGGCCGTGCTGGCGGAGCGGCTGGCGGGGCGCAAAGGGCACTACATGAGCCCGGCCCTGCTGGAGAGCCAGCTTGCGACGCTCGAGATGCCGCGGGATGCGATCCGGGTGGACGCGGAGCGGCCGCCCGATGAGGTGGTGCGGGAGATTCTGGAGGCGGTGCGGACACCGGAATCGCATCCGTAGCCACCGTCGTTTCATCTATTCTGAAGATCCATATGGCAAAAATTGCAATTGTATTCGGCGTTCTGATTGCGCTGGTGGGCATGGGCGGGTACGTCGCAACGCACTTCTGGCATGCGTTGATCCCGCTTGTGCTGGGCATCCTGCTGATTGTGCTGGGTGTGGTCGCAAATACCGAGGACCAGAAGCGGCGCATGCTGGCGATGCATATCGCGGTGACGCTGGGTCTGCTCGGGTTTCTCGGAACCATTCCCGGACTGATCGCGATGAGCCATTATCTGGCTGGCGGTGAAGCGACGGCGGTGGGGGGCATTGCGGTGGGACACAAGATGGCGGCGGAGGTGCAGTCGGCCACGAGCATCCTGTGTTTGATCTTCGTGCTGCTGTGCGTTCGTTCGTTTATAGCGGCGCGGCGCGCGCGCGCCTGAAGGGAAGACTCCCGTGCACGGCATGCGTCCGAACAACTTCGCGAGCAAGGCAGAGCGCACCGCATCTGTGCGCAATGCCAACCGCGCGGGCGACACGAGCCCGCCGGCGAAGCCGAAACTGATCGAGGCATGGCCGCAGGTGTGGCAACTGATGAAGCCGCGGCGCGGGCTGCTGGCGATGGGTTTCGTGCTGATGATCATTAACCGCATCTGCGGTCTGGCTTTGCCGGCTTCCACGAAGTTCTTTGTGGACACGGTGCTCTACAGGAAACAGGTCGTCAGGCTAATGCCGCTGATCGCCATCGTTCTGGGCGCCACGCTGGTGCAGGCCGTAACATCTTTCGCGCTGACGCAACTGCTCTCCAAGGCCGCGCAGCGCATGATTGCGGACCTGCGGCGCCAGGTGCAGGCGCACATTGGACGGCTGTCCGTGAGCTTTTACGATGCCAATCGCACGGGCAACCTGGTGTCGCGCATCATGTCGGATGTCGAAGGCGTGCGCAACCTGATCGGCACCGGTCTGGTGGATTTCGTGGGCGGCATCATCACGGCCATCATCACGTTCGTGCTGCTGCTGAAGATCAGCACCGGGATTACGCTGATTGTCTTCTGCGTGATCGCAGCGTTTGCCGGGGTACTCCAAAAGGCGCTGCGCATCATGCGGCCGATCTTTCGCGAGCGGGGCAAGATCAACGCCGAAGTCACGGGCAGGCTTACGGAGTCGCTCGGCGGCGTTCGTGTGGTGAAGGGCTACCATGCCGAAAACCGGGAGGCCTCGGTATTTGCGAGCGGCGTCTATCGCATTCTGGACAACGTCATGAAGTCGCTCACCATGACATCGATTCTCTCGATGGCGTCTTCGGCGGTGGTTGGCCTGATGGGCTCATTAGTGATGTTCATGGCGGCGCGGCAGGTGTTTTCCGGCCACATGACTCCGGGCGGCTACGTGCAGTATGCGGCGTTTCTCGGCTTCATGATTGCGCCGGTCTTCCAGGTGGTGAATGTCGGGACGCAGCTTACCGAGGCGATCGCTGGACTGGATCGGACTGGCGAAATCCTGAGCGAGCGGCAGGAGTACGAGGATCCGCGGCGGGTGATCGATCTGCCGCCGGTTGGCGGCGATCTGCGGTTCAACGAGGTGCAGTTTGCCTATGACCCGGACAAGCCGGTGCTGCATGGCATCTCGTTCCATGCAGAGCCGGGATCGGTAACGGCGCTGGTGGGCTCATCGGGCTCGGGGAAGTCGACGATCATCAGCCTGGTCTGCGCCTTTCACGCGCCGGACTCGGGGACGATCCTGGTGGATGGCGTCGATCTTTCGAGCGTGAAGCTGGATAGCTATCGGAGCCAGCTTGGCGTGGTGCTGCAGGAGTCGTTTCTGTTTGACGGGACGATCCGGGAGAATGTGATGTTCTCGCGGCCTGATGCGACGTCAGAGCAGTTTGAGCGCGCCTGCGCGATTGCCCGCGTGGATGAGTTTGCCGAGCGCTTCCCGGACGGCTACGAAACGATTGTGGGCGAGCGCGGCGTGAAGCTTTCCGGTGGGCAGCGGCAGCGGCTGTCGATTGCGCGCGCGATCCTGGCGGAGCCGCGAATTCTGATCCTGGACGAGGCGACGTCATCCCTTGATTCCGAGAGTGAGGCGATGATCCAGCACGGGCTGAGCTTCCTGATGCAGGGGAGGACGACGTTCGTGATCGCGCACCGGCTCTCGACGATCCGCAGGGCGGATCAGATCCTGGTCGTAGAAGGCGGCCAGATTGTGGAGCACGGGACGCACGAAGCGCTGTTTGCGGCGGGCGGCCGATATTACGACCTCTACACGCGGCAGCACGGTCTGGACGCGAACCGCTTCCTGGCACCAGGCGAGGGCGATACGGTGCTCGAGCGGACATAAAAAGAAGCCACGACCGCCGGGCGTGGCTGTTTGCATGGATTTTTCTTCTGCCATGAGACTATGGCAAATCCGGCTCGACCTAAGGTTTTCTTAAGGTTTCGGAGACGCGTCCCTCTTTGGGAAATGGGCCTTCCCGGGGGTGAGTAATCGTTTGTCTAAAAAGAACGTTATTCTTCGAGGAGGGAAGTGCAATTCATTTCATTTTTCCCTACAAAATCGTTGTTGTAAATTGCCGCCGATTCGGGCATGATCGGGCTGTAATTTAGCGTCTCCTGGATAAAACGCTGGCGCTCTTCCATGCGGGGAGCGCCTATTTTTTGTGGGTCCGTTTTTTCGCCGGAGGACCAGCGGGGAATCCACCCATGGATGGAGCGAAAAACCGTTCCGTCGAGCGAAGACGCGGAGCGGGGCGCCGCCTACGCTGGAATAGGAAAAGTCTCCTGAGGCGTTTGGCGCTCCCGCTGTGGAGCGCCGTTCCTTTTTGAGGGGCCTGGCCTACTCTCCGGATAAGATGAAGGGCATGGTGGGGGTCGCGGAGCCGCCGGCGTTTTCGATGGTGATGCCGAAGGACTTCGCCGGAACGCCGCTGGACAATTTCGGCAGAACGACCGAAGCGTAGCCTTGTGCGTTCGGAGTGAATGTGCCGGCGGGCAGGGGCGCCGCGCCGCTTGCAGGAATTACCCACAGTTCATAGGTCTTGC
>DASVAI010000154.1:0-4109 GCA_036376445.1 Acidobacteriaceae bacterium | reverse complement strand
ACAAAGACTCGGATTGGCCCTGCAGGCCGACTGCCTTGCTTGGGAATTCCCCCTAGCTTCGCCAGACGGGCACCCGACTTGTGCGTGTTTTTTTATTGCACGGAGTACGAGACACTGGCTCGATGGATGACGTTGTAGTTTCTGTCGAGATCTAAAACGGTCACGGTATGTGTGCCGGATGCGAGAGTGAAGTACTGGTTGATGCTTGCTCCGGGATACCAGCCTAGCTTGACGCCGTTGTCCCAGACCTGCATCTGATTTATCGCGACCGACTCATTTGCCTGTGCCACAACATGGATAGTTGACATGCTGATTGTCTGATCCGGCGTGGGGGAGATGATCTGTATCCCATTCACCAGCGGCTGCACCGTGTAGTTCACGGCAGCCTGATGGATAACTTTGTAAGTCGAATCCAGATCCATCACCGTTGTTTTGTGATTGCCGGGCGCCAAGTTATAGGTGGCGTCTATCTGTGTGCCGTAGACACCCAGCTTGACGCCGTTGTCCCAGACTTGTGTCTGGCTCACTCCCTGAGCTTCCGAGGCGGAAGCGATCAGGTGGACCGCTCCCGTTACCGTGGCGCCATTTCCTGGATTTGCAATGGCGATGCCGTCCGGCTGACTTGCCGATGTGTCGACGGTGAAGAAATCCGCCATGGGTTGCGCATTCTGCGCCGCGCCGGGGCAGGTCGATATGCCCATCGCCACACACACCGTTTTGAGCACGTTCTCATTGTGATACGTGATGGTCGACTGATAACCCTTCTTCACTCGCGGACCAATAACGAGAGTCGCGGTGCGGCCGCCGCATCCAATGGGAACCTGCGCAGAGCAGCGATTGTCGGTAGTAAGCGTGCCTTCGTCCCAGACGATGAAGAGAATGCCGTCGCCTCCGGGGCTGAACTCTGGCCGCGCCAGGATAGCCGGAAGATGTGCCTGCAGCCACTGGTCGGCGGCAGCGAGCGTTCCGTCGTGAGCATCTTCATCCAGAGCCGGAGTGATGTAGGCGTAGTTGGCCACATAGCCCTGAGCGAAATCGTCTGCCATCTGCGAATAGGGAACGCTGTTTTTGTCCTGGCTTGTTCCGGGGCACACATCGGAGAAGTCCACCACGGGATTATGCCGGCGAGCATAGGTATTGTTTGCGCCGCCGAAGAGTCCCTGATAACCAGCATACGGCATGTTTTCCTGATACGAACGCCAGGTGTATCCCTGCTTTAACAGTTCGCGAACGATATTGTCGTTGTTGTGATTGCATGAGACGGTGTTGTTATCGGTTTCCACCGCCGCGCCGGCGACGAACCACATCAAAGCCGGCAGCGAGCTGTGCTGATTGGAATAGAACTGCGTCGCCAGTCCATACTGCTGCGCCAGCTTGTTGAAATATGGCATGTCGGCGTCATTGCCGATGACCTCTTCAAAGCTGTGATTCTCTTCTGTGAGCACCCAGACGTGCGAGGAACGAGGAATGCCTTCTGCGCGAGTCATATTACTGAGACATGCAAATGAAAATATGACTAATGAAAAATAAAATGCGGTAAATCTTCTTGCGAACATTCGTCACCCCGGCTGAGCCGTTCGTCTGATCTAGACAAATACATGCCAAGATATTCAGGCGAATCCTCTCGATTCGAGATGAAGTGTTCGTAAATCTATGTGCGTTGTTCTGTTACAAATACAAAATCAGCGACCGGCGCGGCGGCGATAGTAGCCGGCGGTCTGAAGGACGAGGGTGGCGAAAAGTCCCAGCGCTATGGTGAGAACAAACGGGAGCTTCTGGTTTTCTATGGCGAGATAGCCAATAGCGTGCGCGGCGATTAGTAGGAAGAGGGCATAGTTCCATCGCTGGAGACGCTTCCATTGCGGTGTGCCGAGGCGGCGGAGCGAGTAGTCGTTTGAGGTGGCAAGAAGAACCAGCACGATCAGTGTGCCGATGAGCCCGGTGTAGTTTGCGAAACCGAAGAGGTCGTGCCGGAGCGGCAGCCAATGGCGCTGGCGATGCTCGTATATGTAATACAGCCAGGGACGCCCGCGCAGATGCACGTTCTGGCCCACGACCGTGTGGATGACGGAGAGGATGCCGGCCCAGATGCCGATGTCGCGGCGAAGATCGCTGGAGACAGGATTACGCCTGCGCGTGAGGACATGGAATGGTCCGATGGAAAGCGTGAGCAGGATGAGGAAGAGCGCAGGATATGCGGTGGAGAAGCTCAGCTTCATCCATACATCTTTGTAGGGGCGCGTCAGAAAGAGGAGCAGGAAGGCGGCGGAGGAAGCCGCCAGGATGGACAGGTGATGAAGAACGAGGCGACGCTGAAGCCGGACGCGCTGCAGATTCGGCAAAGCTACGGTTCCCCGGCTGCTCATTCTTTGTCAGACTAATGGCGGGGCTTGGGAGAGCGCAATGACGACGACCTGCGCGCTTCTGAGCAATTCCACGTCCCGGCTAAGGGACGTGGGCGCCGCAGCGGTTACATTTCTGTCTTCTATGACTTGTGGAGAGTCACAGTCATGGTGGAGGGGGCTGGGGCGGGAGTTACGTCTGTCTCCGCAATGGATTGGCCGTCCTGGCTGAGCACGAAGGTGTTCTCGCGCCCTACTTCGCCGTTGAAGCGATACGTCACCTTGAGGGTGTGCGGGTCGGCGAGCTTTACGGAGATGCTTTGCGGGCCTATGGCTGTGGGTGTGCCGTCGAGCTTGCAGGTGATCGGCTTATCGGTGTCGGTCTCCTTGAAGTCGATGCTGTCGCCGTGGACGAGGATACTGAGGATGCCGGTATCCTGCGACTCGTTGAAGCTGGCTTCCTTCCATTCGCCGGTCGCGTTCGTGCCGCTGCCGGAGGTGCGCCTGGAAAGAGTCGTGATGGTGTAAGGACTGCTGCCATCGGCTGGCGTGATGTCCGCGGTGCGGGTGAGTGTGTTGCCGTCCGAGGAGACTTCCATCTTCACCTTGCTGCTGGGCTTGCCGCCGCGGGTGTTCGCGAGCTCATAGCCGTTGCCCGTCTTATTACAGGTGGTGACGAGACCGTTGGCCGGCGCATTGGGCTGGCCGTTGCAGACGACCTTGGGATTGGCTTTTCCGGCGCGGGTGACGGTGTAGCCCTCGGCATCCTCAGCGATGGAGAAGGGCGCGCCGTCGAATTGCAGCGACGAGCGGTCGAGCCTCCAGGAGCCATTCCATGGGTTGTTTTGCGGAGTTTCCTGCGCGATGCACGGAAGACTCAGAGCCACAAAAGACACGAGAGCACACACGCTCATGCCGTAGGTTTTCATGCTGTTCCACCTTTTGAGAGTGATTTTCGGCCCGGCTGTGACCCGATTTTTTGTGGGGAGCGTATCTTGCTCGCCGGGAGGACAGCTGTCAAGCATGGATACAAAAAGGGGCCGGTGGACAGCAGAGTCTGCCTAAAAAACAGGGGCGCAGCATGCAGGCGGCGCCCCGCGGGAACCCAACTCCCCCTCAGGAGCATTTCCCGCAATACCTTTGGATGCAAAGAACTAGAAGCCGAGCAGTCTGTCAAAAAAGGCGCGGTAGCGCTGGAATCCCTGACGCAGGTCCTCGGTCGAGGCGACGGATTCACCCTCGCCGCTCTCCCACTGCTTTTCGAGCCTGTTCCTCTCCTCTGAGAACTGCTCCGTGATCCGCTGAATGACCGTGGCGACGAGCGCGTTCGCCTGCTCGACCGCGCGGCGGGGCTCATCGACGAACGATGTCTGAACCTGATCCCAGCGAGCGCGAAAATCGCGCAGCGCCGGCTCATCGAAGAGCGGGCTGTGCCCGTCGGCCGGCGCGCGCGGCGGCGTCGGAGGCGGCAGAGCCTCTTCGCGCTTTGGCGCAGGCGCCTGCTGAGCCGAAGCCGTGGAAGCGGTGCGGTCGGGCAGCGCGGTTTCGGTCGGCGGCGAATTTTGCGCAGACGGAGCGACGGATTGGGGCGGGCGGCGATCGGCCGGGTCGGCGAACACTTCCGGGCGGCTGAAATTGCTACGCCGCTCCTCGAGATCTTGCGCTACTTGTTCCGTGTTGGATGGCTTTTCTTTACGAAGCACGTTCATGAGCAACTCCTCTGGCGCGGTCGATACGTTCGATTTTGGGTGACTCGGCGGGTTGCGC
>DASVAI010000149.1:0-5315 GCA_036376445.1 Acidobacteriaceae bacterium | reverse complement strand
CACATTATCTAAACTACGCGCAATCCGAATGGCGGCCCTATAGCTGGAAGGCCGACGACGGCGCCACGGTGGAAGGCATTCTGATCTATCCGCCGGGCAGGCGCGAGGCAAAGCATCTGCCGATGCTGACGCTGATTCACGGTGGCCCGGCGGACGCGGACGGTGACCGCTTCGGCGCTGACTGGTATGACTGGGCCACTATGGCGGCGGCACAGGGATGGCTGGTTTTCCGGCCGAACTATCGCGGCTCTGCCGGCTATGGCGATGCGTTCATGCAGCAGATCACGCCGCACATTGTGTCGCGTCCGGGCAAAGACATTCTCGCCGGAGTGGACGCTCTGGTGGCCGGCGGAACGGCCGATGCTTCGCATTTGGTGATCGGTGGCTACAGCTATGGTGGCTACATGACCAATTGGCTGATCACGCAGACAACACGCTTCCGCGCGGCCGTTACTGGCGCCGGTGCATTGGAGCATGCGGCGAACTGGGGCAACGATGATCTCACGTACGATGACGCATCGTATCTCGGCGGCCTTCCGTGGGAGAAACCCGAGACGTACCAGAGCGAAGCGGCGCTCTTCCAGATGAATAAGGTGACGACGCCGACCCACATGATCGCCGGCGATGCCGACATTCGCGTGGCATTTCTGGAAGACATCCTCCTCGAGCACGCTCTCGAGTCGCTGAACATTCCGCATGCGCTGCTCACGTTCCCCGGCGAAGGCCACCAGCTATCGAAGAATCCCTGGCACGGATATATCGCGCTGCGCGAGGAGTTGAAGTGGATCAACAAATATGGCGACCACTCGCCGCCGGCGCCATAGCGTTCCTCACATCCGAACGCGTTCAGTACTTCTCATTCAACAATTCGGAGCCATCATGTCTGGACTTGTACGTACCCTGCCCGTTGTTGCGTTGCTCTGCTCGATTGCTCTTCCCGTGCTCGCGCAGGCGCCGGATTATGCGCGCGATCCGCATCAGAGCGTCGACGAGGCGTACACGACGGCAATTCGCAGGTACACCACAGCGCCGGAATTCAACTCGCCGCTGACGGATTACCTGCCTGCCTCGAAGACCGTGCCGACGCCGGCAAAGGTGCTGGGCGATGTATCCGGCGCGCCGAACATGCTTCCTTACGCGGAAGATGTCTACAAGTACTTCCGCATGCTGGCCGCGGCTTCGCCGCGTGTGCGCGTCGTCACGATTGGGCACTCTGAAGAAGGCCGCGAAATGATCGCGGTGGCGGTTGCGGACGAGTCCCTGCTGGCGCACCAGAAGGAGAACGATGAGCGGCTGGCGAAGCTGGCCGATCCGCGCGCGATCGACATGGATGATGCGAGGGCTGCGCCGCTCATTGCCGCGTCCACCCCCGTGTACTACATCACGGGCACCATCCACTCACCGGAGACCGGCGCGCCCACTGCGCTGATGGAGCTTGCGTATCGGCTCGCGGTGGATGACTCGCCTTACATCCAGTACATCCGCACGCATGTGATCACGCTGATCACGCCGGTGGTCGAAGTGGACGGCCGCGACCGCATGGTGGACATCTATCGCTGGCACAAAGCGCATCCGGATGAGACCTATCCGCACCTTCTCTACTGGGGCCATTACGTTGCGCACGACAACAACCGCGACGCCATGACGATGAATCTCGCGCTCACGCGCAATGTGTTGAACACCTACATCGCGTGGCATGCGCAGGTGCTGCATGATCTGCACGAATCAGTTCCCTTCCTCTATGACAACACTGTCGGCGATGAGCCTTACAACAGTTGGATCGATCCCATTCTGACCAACGAGTGGCAGCTGCTTGGCTGGTCGAATGTGCAGGCCATGGAGAAGTTCGGCATGCCGGGGGTGTTTACGCACGGCGACTTCGATACCTGGAGTCCGGGGTATCTGATGTTCCTTGCGGCCATGCATAACGGCATCAGCCGGCTGTATGAGACTTTCGGCAACGGGGGCGCCGATACGGTGGAGCGTGTTCTGACGCCGGAGGAGTATGCGCGGACGTGGTACAAGCCGAATCCGCCGCTGCCGAAAGTGCTGTGGTCGCAGCGCGACAACAACAACTACGAGCAGACTGCGCTGCTGACCACGCTGGACTACTTCGCGCATAACTCGAAGCTCTTCCTGAACAACTACTACCTGAAGAGCAAGCGCTCCATCCTGAAGCCCGCGCAGAATGGGCCGGCCGCCTATGTGCTGGCGGCGGATGATCCGTCGCCCAGCCGGCAGGCTATGCTGTTGCGTGTGCTCCACGATCAGCATGTGGAGGTGCAGCGGACTACGGCGCCGGTCACGGTGAACCTGCCGCAGCCCAAATCGAATGAGAGCGACGAGAAGGAGTCGAAGCCCAAGCCGCCGACGACTCGCACCTTCCCTGCGGGCAGTTACGTAGTCCGCATGGATCAGCCGTATTCGCGGATTGCCGATGCGCTGCTCGACCGGCAGTTCTGGTCGCCGGAAGATCCGCAGAAGACTCCGTACGACGATACCGGCTGGTCGCTTCCGCCGCTCTTTGGCGTGGACAGTACGCGTGTACTCGACGCTGAGATCCTCAAGGCGCCGATGCATTCTGTCGACGATCCGACAGCGCCGATTAAGGAACCTTCACTTTCCGGCGACGCATTCCTCATCGAAAATCACGCTGATCCGTCGCTGATCACTCTGCGCTATCAGTTCCCGAACGCCAACATTACGGCAACGGATGCGAGCATGACGGCGGGCGGCCACACCTACCCGGCCGGCACCTGGGTTGTGCGCGGTGTTGCGGGCGGCGATCTGGCGCGCGCGGTTGCGGCGCTTCATCTGCGTGCCACCGCGGCAGGGGACCTGCCGAACGTGGCGTCGCATCCGGTGGCCGCGCCGCGCATTGCGCTGATGCACACCTGGCTCGACACGCAGCCGGAGGGATGGTGGCGGCTGGCGCTCGACAACCTTCACGTTCCGTACAGCTACATCAGCACCCAGACGGTCGCCGCCGAGCCGGACCTGCGGGCGAAGTACGACGTGATCCTGTTCGCGCCGGTCGGGCGGAGCTCGCAGCTTATCGTCAGCGGCATCCCGATGTGGGGCAACGCAATGCCGTGGGAGAAGTCGGAGATCACGCCGAATCTGGGGCGCATTGACTCAACGCCGGACATACGGCCGGGGCTGGGCGAGGAGGGGCTGGCGCACCTGCGCGACTTCATCCGGCAGGGCGGGCTCTTCATCGCCTCGCAGGATGCGGCCGGGTTCGCCATCGACGAGGGACTTGCTCCCGGCGTTTCCTTGGCGCCCCGCGGGCAGGTTAAGGTTGTTGGCACCATTCTGAACACGGTGCTGGTGACCCCTAAGGATGCACCGCAAAGCCAGGTCCTGGCGGGCTACAGCGCTGCTCCCGCGGTGTACAGCGAGGACGGCATGGCGTTCAACGTCAGCAACCTGCTGACGGGCGACCGGCGGCGGCGAGCGGAGGCGAAGACGCCGCGACCGACGGGGCGCGGCGGTCCGGACGATCCGGATGTGCCGCAGGACCGTGCTTTCTCAGAGCCACCGCAGGTTCCGAAGGCAAAGGCGTGGGAGCCGATGCCGCTTACGGTGGAGCAGACGCGCAACAATCCCTACGTGATCCCGGACAAGGAGCGGCCGCAGGTGCTGCTGCGTTATGCCGATGCCAAGGGCCTGCTGGTTTCCGGACTGCTGGACCATGCGGATTCGCTGGCTGAGCATGCGACGGTGGTGGCCGCGCACCTGGGCGGCGGGACGACGCTGCTCTTCGCCAACAATCCGCTATATCGCGGCGAGACGATCGGCAGTTATGCTCTGGTGACAAATGCGATCCTGAGTTACCAGGGCGCGAAGCCCTGACGAGCAGGAGGATGCAATGGCGATGCTCGAGAAGCTGATCGGCTTTATTCCGACTCGCAATGGCGAAGGCGTCCGCGAGTTCTACGAAGGCAAATTGGGGCTTCGCTTCCTGGATGATGACAAGTTCGCGCTGGTCTTCGAGGCCGGCGACACGATGATCCGGATTGCGCGCGTGGGAGAGTTCACCCCGGCCCGGTTCACGATTCTGGGCTGGGAGACTCATGGGATCGAACAGGATGTGCGCGATCTGGCGACGCGCGGCATTACGTTCGAGCGCTTCGGGTTTATCGAGCAGGATGATCTGGGCATCTGGACCTCGCCTTCGGGCGCGAAGGTGGCGTGGTTCAAGGACCCGGATGGGAATACGCTGTCGCTCTCGCAACACACCTAAGCGCCACCCCTACCCCCTCCCGGCACCGGAGACCGCCTCGCAAGCTCTTTTGTTTCAGGAGAATAGGTGCCCTCCCGAGAGCTAAAGTCATCCAAGCAAAAGGCTTACTGCTAAATTAGTGCAGACAAAGGAGTTATGCCGCTGTTTCAGGTGGAAAGCGCAAGAAATGAAAAACGCCTGCGAGTCGAATCGCAGGCGTTGTTGCTCTCTTTTTCCAGACTAGCAAATTCCATGGAATTAATTGGCACATTTCCTGAAACATGTGACCGTCTCAGTTCCTAATCGGGACTCCGCGCGCATTTGCTACGAAACGCGCGTTCAATGAGTGATCTGCTTTGGATGAGTGCATTGGCGATTTAGCACTCATCGTGAGTATACTTTGCGCGATCTAGACAGAGCCGCCATCTTCTTCCTTTCTTATTTCGGTCAACGCATCAGCACGTTGCTGTGAAGTGAAGAATTGAGGGCGAAACTTCCGAATTGCCCTTCGTCCCGCCCGCAATGTAATCCAGTTCACTCAGTCCGGGATGGTGCAGAGTGAAGATGTCCGAATCGTTCGCACAACAGTTTCAGAAGAGGCTGCCCGGATTGATGTCGTCTACCGTGATCCGCGTGCCGGTGGCTGTTCCTTTCACAGGAGACCCCAGGGAATTGCCGTCGGGGTCGTAAGGGAAGATGGTGAAGGTGCCGCTGTAGGAGTTGCCATCGCGGCTCAACTTCACGTCGAAGATGATGGAATCGACGCCATTCACCGCACTTCCCGCGGCGTCATAGCCGATGCCGCGGTGATTGAGTTTGTAACGACGCTCGCCTATCTGCTTCCACACTCCAAAACAGACGTTGCCAATGAGGGGTGAGCGCCCTCCGGAATCCATGACCTCGTTGCCGTCGCTGTGCCATTGCTGGGTACCGCCATCGATGACGTTGCCTCCCACCGACATCTTGAAGTGCCAGAAGCCAACGATGCTGGGTTCGCGAGAGTGGTCATCGTTAGTCAGCGCAGCCTGGTAAAGCATCGCCGGCTGGCCATACCAACTGCTGTGTAGCGCTGTCTTTTGATAATTGCCGC
>DASVAI010000130.1:0-5097 GCA_036376445.1 Acidobacteriaceae bacterium | reverse complement strand
CCGCTGTCGTCTGCGTTATCGGTTGGCGCGCACGTGGCGGTGATTGCGCTGATCATTTTCCTGGTGATTGAAGCGGGGAGACATCCGCAGGCGGTGAAGAAGTCGCTGCAGATGGCGCACGTGGACATCTCGCCCTTCCGTCCGATTGCGCCCAAGGGTCCGGCGATGGGCGGCGGTGGTGGCGGTGGCGCGCATGAATTAGTACCGGCACCCAAGGGCCGGCTGCCGAAATTTTCAGAGACACCCATAACGCCGCCGATGCTGGCGGTGAATCCGAAGCCGAAGCTGGCGGTGGAACCGACGATCAAGATGCCGCCGAACATCGCGCTGCCGAACAACAACCTGCCGAACCTGGGCGATCCGCGGACGAATATTGTGGGGCCGGCGGCGAACGGAACGGGCTCGGGCGCGGGGCTGGGCTCGGGTGATGGCGGCGGGATCGGATCAGGTTCGGGCGCAGGCTATGGGCCGGGCGAGGGCGGTGGCTACGGCGGCGGTTTGTATCACGTGGGTGGCGGCGTGTCGCCGCCGGTGCTGATCTATTCGGTGGACGCGGAGTTTTCGGATGAAGCGCGGCGCGCGAAGTACCAGGGCGTATCGGTAGTGAGTCTGATTGTGGATGCGCATGGCATGCCGCAGCGCATTCGCGTGGTGCGCAAACTGGGCATGGGGCTGGACGAGAAGGCAGTGGAAGCGGTGAAGCAGTATCGCTTCAAGCCCTCGGTTTATCAGGGCAACCCGGTGCCGGTGGAGATCACCATTGAGGTGAATTTCCATATCTACTGATACTGAGTGATGGAAGTTGCTTTCCTCCGATTGCAGTTCAGCAGTCGTGTCTTCTCCTCATTCTTTGCTGCCTTTGTAATCGACAAATAGATCCGGGAACTGTTGCTTGAGTGCGGCGATCTTGGGGCGGTCGCATACGAGGATGTAGGGATTGCCGGGATTGTGCAGCGCGTAATCCTGGTGGTAGTCCTCGGCCCGATAGAAGTCTTTGAGCGGTGCTACCTGCGTGACGATGGGTTTCGGAAAGACGTGCGCAGCGTCGAGCTGATGGATGTACTCGGCGGCGAGGCGCTTCTGCTCGTCATTGGTGTAGAAGATTGCGGAGCGATACGACGTGCCCACGTCTGGGCCTTGGCGATTGAGCTGCGTGGGGTCGTGCGCGACGGAGAAGAAGATGCGCAGCAGTTGGCCGTAAGTGATCTTTGATGGATCGTAGACCACCTGGACCGATTCTGCGTGACCGGTGGTTTCCGTCGTGACCTGGTCGTAGCTAGCGGTGGCCGCCGATCCGCCGGAGTAGCCCGCCGCGGTGCTCACGACGCCTTTCACGCGTTCGAAGACCGCCTGCGTTCCCCAGAAGCATCCGCCCGCAAAGACTGCGGTCTGACGGCCGCTGGATTTGGCGAGCGATACGTCATCGGTAGGCGGCGGTATGGGAGCGCGGCCGAGCGCGCGGGCTGTGCAGCCAATGAGCGATGCGGCGAGGACAAGAGCGAAAAACGTGCGGATCAACATGCATTACCTTTCACGGATGAGACGACGCGAGGGCGCATGAGGTTACACGAATCGCCTGCGATGCAGGAGAATCTATGGAATATGAGCACTCTCGAGGTGGGTAAAGGAAAGATTAGGGTGGCAACCGAGGGGGACCGTGAGGGAGTCCGGCGGCTGATCAACGCGGCGTTCGAGGTGGAGCGCTTCCTCAAGAAGGGCGGCGGCGATCGGCTGCAGAACGACGGCGAATATGAGGCGGTGTGGGAGCGCGGCACCTTTCTGGTGAAGGAAAAAGAAGGTGCGCTGCTGGGCTGCGTGTGCGTGGAACTACGCGGTGATCGAGCATATTTGGGTCTGCTCTCCATTGATCCTGCACGGCAGGGCGCCGGGCTGGGGCGGCACTTGAATGCCGCAGCGGAGGGCTACGCGCGCGAGCAGGGCGCGCGGTGGATGGATTTGCGAGTGGTAAGCCCGCGCGAAGAACAACTGGTGCCCATTTACACGAAGCTTGGCTATGCGGTGACTGGCCGCGAGGAGTATCCCGAGTGGCTGGCGGCCAAGATGGCGCTGCCCGGATATTTCATCCTGATGGCGAAGGCGCTATGAGCTGAGCGGGTGCGGCGGCCTGGCTCGTAGACTTGGTTGCGCCGAAAGGCTACGACGGAGGAAGAATGCTAGGCTCCGCAGGCGTATTTATGCCCCGCACCGTTACGATTGCCATGCTGGCGGTACTGTCACTGCCGGTGACCGCCGCTGCACAGCGTCCGTGGATGAATACCGCGTTGCCCCCGGAACAGCGAGCGAATCTGCTGATCCAGCAGATGACGTTGGACGAGAAGATCACCATGCTTCATGGTGTGTCGCCGATTCCGATCAAGGGATATGTGGGTTACGTTCCGCCGAATGCGCGGCTGGGGATTCCCGCGCTGAAGCTGGCTGACGGGCGAGCGGGCGTGGGGAACGGGGCGAAGGGTGTCACGTTGCTGCCTGCCCCGATTGCCGCGGCCGCAAGCTGGGACTGGGCACTGATGAACCGCTTCGGCAGAGTTCTGGGCAGGGAGCAGTGGCGCAAGGGTACCAACGTTGCGCTAGCGCCTTCGATCGATGTGATCCGCGTGCCGCAGTGGGGCCGCAGCTTTGAGAGTTATGGCGAAGATCCGTTCTTCAACGGGCAGATGGCAATTGCGGAGATCACCGGGATACAGAGCCAGGGGCCGATCGCGGACGAGAACATGTACCTGACGATGAATCAGGAAGACAACCGAATGAAAGAAGACTCCGTGGTCGACGAACGAACACTGCAGGAGATCTATCTTCCTCCTTTTGAGGCGGCGACGAAGGATGCCGGGGTTGGCACAGCGATGTGTGCTTACGTGAAGACGAATGGCGTGTATTCGTGCGAGAGCTCGCACCTGCTGCAGGATTTGCTGAAGAAACAACTGGGATTTGAAGGCTGGGTGATGAGCGATTGGGGCGCTACTCATTCGACGGCAGACTCCGCGAATCACGGTCTGGACCAGGAGATGCCCGACGACAAATTTTACGGCGCGGCGCTGAAGCAGGCGGTGGGCAAAGGCGAGGTGAGCACGGCGGTGTTGGACGAACATGTACGGCGGATCATGGTTCCGATGTTCCGCCAAGGGCTGTTCGACAAAGAGCAGACAGGCGACTGGATGGCGAACGTGCGCAGCGCCGAGCACGATGCGTTTTCGCGCAGGGTGGCCGAAGAGGGCACAGTCCTCCTGAAGAATGAGGGCAATATTCTGCCAATAACCGGCGGCGCGTCGATTGCGGTGATCGGAATGGCCGGGGGCACGAAGCCGAAGGTGGAAGGAGGCGGCAGCTCCGCGGTGGAGGCGCCCTATGTTGTGAGCCCGCTGGACGGAATCCGGAAGCGAGCCGGTGATGGGGTGAGTGTTGCCTACGCGGATGGCAGCAATCTGGCGACGGCAGCGAGCGTGGCAAGGGCCGCCAATATTGCGGTGGTGTTCGCGAGCACAGAGGAGACAGAGGGAGATGATCGCAAAAATCTTCTGCTTCCCGGCAACCAGGATCGGCTGATCGCGACGGTGGCTGAAGCGAATCGGAACACGATTGTGGTGCTCGACACGGGCGGCCCGGTATTGATGCCCTGGCTCGAACATGTACGCGGCGTGATCGAGGCGTGGTATCCGGGGCAGGAGGACGGCAACGCGATTGCCGCGATCCTCTATGGGGACGTGAACCCGGCAGCGAAATTGCCTTTGACATTCCCGCGCAGCGAGACTGCTGTTCCGACGGCCTCGCCGAAGCGCTGGCCGGGGCTGAATGACGTCTCCACGTATGAGGAACGGCTACAGGTGGGATACCGGTGGTATGACGCAACGAAGACGGCGCCCCTGTTCCCGTTCGGCTACGGTTTGTCCTACACCACGTTTCGGCTGAGCCGCCTCGGGATTTCTCCGCGCAGATGGTCCGCAAAATCAGGCGGGACGGTGCAGGTAGCCGTCGATGTTACGAATACAGGCAAGCGAGACGGGGCAGAGGTGGTGCAAGTCTACGTCGAGCAGCCGCCGACAAATGGCGAGCCGCCGCGGCAGCTGCGTGCTTTCGAAAAGGTGGAGCTGAAAGCGGGGGAGACGAAGCGTGTGGTTCTGCCGCTGGAGAAGCGATCGTTCTCCGTCTATGACACAACGGCTCGGCAGTGGGTGTCTCCCGCGGGCACCTATCGTGTCATGGCCGGAACTTCGTCTCGCGATCTTCCGCTGAGCGGCACAATTGCGGTGACTGCTTCGGAGAAATCCACGCCATAAGCATGAGACAACTTCACAAAATTTGGCCCGGCGCACTGATCGGCCGGGCCAGCGGGAGTGAAGCTGTCGGTTACTGCAGCCGGTAGACTCGGACGTAATCGAAATTGACGGTGAAGCCGGCGGCGTTCTCGGCAGAGACACCGATCTGCGCGCCGGAGCCGAGGGTGTGGCGCCAGGTGCCGCCGCGAATCCAGTGCTCGCCGTCGGTCGATGTGTAGGCGGTGTAGAGCTCTCCATTGGTGCCGTTGCTGTGTTTGGCGATTCGCAGCCACGTGGTGGGGCCAGCCTGGCCGACTAACTGATGGTCGTAGGTAGGATAGTGCGCCGGCACAGGTCCCATCTGCTTGCCGAATTCGGTGAGGCGAACGTCGAAGTTGGGGACGACGTCGAGTTTGATGGAGTTCTGATCGTTGCCGTAGATGAAGAGCGCGCCCTGCGCAAAGTTGTAGCAGCAACTGTTATCGAATGGGACGTTCACTGTCATTTTGGTTTCGACCATCCAGTTGCCGGTCGGCGTGGGCTCGGCCAGGATGGAGACCACCTGCGGCGAACCATTCTCGTCCGGACCATGCGTTTCCACCTGGTAGCTGGAGCCGGTGAGCACGTACATGTTGTCGGCGTTCGGATGGAGGAAGTGCCACTGCGGAGAGAGCGTGGTGGAGTTGAACTCGTCGGAAAGCGATGCGATGCGTGCGCCGGGAAGATCATCCGGGCGAATGCGCGTCTGGTAGCTGTTGTATTGCCATGGCTGAGCTGCAGGCGCGGGTTGCGGCGTGTCCGACGGGCCATAGCCGCCGCGGACCAC
>DASVAI010000128.1:0-4080 GCA_036376445.1 Acidobacteriaceae bacterium | reverse complement strand
CCGGCACCTTCGTGGGCTGGGGCATCAGCAGACGATACAGTTTCTGCACCGCGGGAAGCGTCGTCGGGGTCAGGTCTTCGGGCGTAAAGCCGGGCTGAAAGCGGATTCCCGCTGTATCGCAGAGCACCAGCCTCGCAATGCGGTCGGGTTGATCGAGCGCCACGCGCATGGCCACCCATCCGCCCATCGACCATCCGACGAGGTTCACTTTCGCAGGGATGTGCTCGGCGAGAAATGCTTTGACGTACTGCGCTTCTTCGGGAACAGAGTAGGTCGCGTCCGCCGGCCGCGCGGAGCGCCCATAGCCGAGCAGGTCGATGGCATACACATGGAAGCCGGCGTTCTTGAGCTGCGGCATCAGGTTGGCCCAGTCCTCGGCGTGGCTGCCGAGTCCATGCACCAGCAGCACGGGCGCACCGGAGGCGCTGCCGCCCTCGTAATAGTGAATACGGTTGCCGCGCATGGTTGTGTACTCGCTATGGAATCCGTTGTACGCGAGGCGTCCGCGCGTCAGCGACTGCAGCACGGCGAGCGGGCGCAGATAGACGAACAGCGCGCCAAACAGGAAGAGCACGACCATCACGAGAACGGCGTAGCCGTACGCCTTCCAGTTCAGGGGCGGCGATGCCGGTTGTGTCTGCTGGCTGCGCATCCTGCGTGCGCGATCGGTGCGGCCGGCGGGCCGGGTGGGGCTCAAGGGAATGGCTCCTCCCGCCTGCTGATGGCCGCGGGCTCGCGCGTGATGATGCGGCTTGCATCGGCTGCATGGCTCGCCTGGTCGAGCGCTTTGCGGATTACGGTAAGCGTGAAGGGCCGGATGGAGAGCACGCTGTGGCCGTTCAACTCGCTCCAGTCAGCCCAGCGCGCTTCGGTAACGTCGGTGGCGCTTGCCAGCGAGCCGCCCAGCAGGCGGCAGCGATAGTCCACCAGTACATAGTGGAAGCGCACTCGGTCCGGAGTGTCGTCGTCTCGCGAGATGTGATCAAAGACTGCGACGATTTCGAGCGGCTCGACGTCCAGGCCGGTCTCCTCATGCACCTCGCGGCGCACGCCGTCTTCCAGCCGCTCTCCCAGCTCCAGCGCTCCTCCGGGCAGCGACCACTCGCCCGCGAGCGGCGCCTTCCCGCGCCGCACCAGCAGGATGCGGTTCTCCTGGTCCAGCACCACCGCGCCGACGCCGGCAATGGGAGCGGCGGGGAACTCTCTCTGCATCGCGCGAGCTACCCGCCTGTCCGATCGTCCACGAGCGGCCGGCCGTACTCTTCGCCGAAGACGGTGCGCGTGGACGAGAACCGCCCGCCGGCAAACTTGTCTGCGCCGCGCCCATGACCGACGGCGAGCAGAGCTACTGTGATGTAGCTCAGCGGAAGCTTGAGCACCTCGCTCACTTTGTCCGGCTCAAAGCCTTCCATCGGCGCGGTGTCGTAGCCCAGCACTTCGGCCATCAGCATCATGTGAGTAAAGGCAATCATGACGTGGCGATTGAGCCACATGGGTATATTCGGGTGATTCGAGAGATAGGCTGGAATCGCAGCCTTCGCTTGTTCGGCGTAGTTCTCCGGCATACCGTTTTCGCGGCCCATGCGCAGCATCTCTTCCAGGTCGCCGTTGCGCCAGCCATCGGCGTCGCCGCAGGCCACGATCACGGCGGAAGCCTCATCCACCTTAGGCTGGTTGTAGCAGGCGGCACGCAGGCGGTGCTTCTGCTCCGGCGAGCGCACAACGATAAATCGCCAGGGCTGCAGGTTGTAGGCGCTCGGCGCGGTTAACCCGGCATCGAGGATGCGGCGCAGGTCGGCAATGGGGATCGGGCGTCCATCAAAGCTCGGCGTCGCCCGGCGGTCATGGATTGCCCGGGAAAGAGGTTTCTCGGTACTCATCGGCTTCTCTTCAAGTGTAGTGCCTCGAGGGGCCGGCGAGACATGGCGCGGCTTTCGGCTGAACTTTAGGTCCACGGCATTTTCGCCGCAGAGCAATCGATTTCACAAGTGCCCTCGGCCACACTTTGCGCGTGACACGCCATCTTCCGGTGATATATGTTTGCCGACGATCGTCGCGTCGCGGCATCCTGCCGCACGCGCGTTCCCGGCGCAGAGTTTACCTGCCTGGATGGCGATCTTCCCCCCTTGTTCGCGTCAGCAAATTTGTTCGATTCAGCAAATTCGAGATCACCTTTCCCGGCGAATCTACTGCGCGGGCAAAGGGAGTTCTCCATAAACAGTTCCGGGAATCTTTGAACCGAGAGAAGGTGCACTTTGAATCCATCCACACAGACGACACCACAGACAACACCACAGACAACACCCGAACACATCATGCAGGTTGGCATGGGCTTCTGGGCCTCGAAAACGCTGCTCAGCGCCGTGGAAATGGGCGTATTCACCGAGTTGGCGCATGGCCCGTCGACGTTTCACGATCTGAGCGGCAGACTGGGCCTGCATCCCCGCGGCGCCCGCGATTTTCTCGACACGCTGGTCGCGCTCGGCTTCCTGCAGCGCACGCAGGACCACTACTGCAATGCTCCCGATGCCGAACTGTTTCTCGACCGCAATAAGCCGAGCTATCTTGGCGGCATTCTGGAGATGGCCAGCGTGCGCCTCTATGGCTTTTGGGGCAGTCTCACCGAAGCTCTCAGAACAGGGAAGCCGCAGAATGAGGCGAAGCACGACACGAGCGCCTCGCCGTTTACTGCGCTCTACGCCGATCCTGCGCGGCTCAAAGGCTTCCTCGCTGCGATGACGGGCATCAGCCACGGCGCGAACATCGCGATCGCGCACAAGATGCAATGGGGCGGCTACCGGACGTACGCCGATCTCGGCACGGCGCAGGGTGATCTTGCGGTGCAGATCGCGCTCGCCAACCCGCACCTGCGCGGCATTGGTCTCGATCTGCCTGAGGTGGCGCCTATCTTCGAGGAGTACGCCGCCGCCAACGGCGTGGGCGATCGCGTGACCTTCCAGCCGGGCGACTTCTTCCGTGATCCGTTGCCTGCGGCTGACGCGTTTACGATGGGGCACATCCTGCACGACTGGAATCTGGACGAGAAAAAGATGCTGATCGCCAAGGCTCACGCGGCGCTGAATCCCGGCGGAGCGCTGGTGGTGTATGACTCGATCATCGACGACGAGCGATCGAAGAATGCCTTCGGCCTGATGATGAGCCTCAACATGCTGATCGAGACGCCCGGCGGATTCGACTACACCGGCGCGGACTGCATCGGCTGGATGAAAGAAGCAGGGTTCCGCGAGGCCTACGGGGAGCACCTGGCCGGCCCGGATTCCATGGTGGTCGGGATCAAGTAGGTGATCAGCCCGAAGTTAAAGTATTGCTTTAACTTCGGGGAATCTCCGCCATTGGCTGCTCGAGCGAAAAAGCCTGCCCGCCGGGCCCGGGATCGGCGAAGACCCACAAGCCGTGAAAGGCATCGCGCAGCTCAGGATGCAGCGCCAGCATAGCGCGCATCACGGCGATCGTGTGCTCGCGTCCGGTCACCGGATCGCTGCTGGTGGAGTTGTAGTGCGCCACCAAATCGAGGCCGCCCAATGCGTCGTCTGTGCGTACGCTTGTGACGGTATAGGTCGCACCGGCGGCGTGAAGTTCCAGCGGCTTGGCGGCAGGCAAATCGGGCGGCCGGACCGCCTGCTGCTCATCGACCAAACGCTCCAGATTCGGGCTGGAAAAAAATCCTGCGGGCTGCAACAGAGTGATCGTGGTCGAGTAATAGAGCCAGGCATTCCATAGCTGCTTCTTATCTGCGTAGACGCGCGCCTGCTTCCAGTACCAGAGGCCATCGCGGCCGGCCATGCTCAGCGGCTTGGGGAAGAATCCGGCAAGCTGCCAGGGGCCGCCTGTCTGCAGTGATTGCAGCAACAGTGCGATCTGCTGCGGTTTGGCCACGCCCGTGGCATGAATCAGTGCGAAGGCGAATTGTCCCGCCGGTAGGTGCTGAATGGTGAGCGTGGCGTGCGAGCTGTTGTCCGCCGCGTCGCAGAAGAACTGCTCCTGCTCATCGCCGGACTTGGCATCGGAGGCGTCGAGCCGATAGACGGCGTTGACCGTGATGGTGGCGCCGGTGATCAG
>DASVAI010000127.1:0-10570 GCA_036376445.1 Acidobacteriaceae bacterium | reverse complement strand
CAGCGGAGACCAGCTCATCGCGCGCATCAGCGAAGCACTCGCCACAATGGACGCCATGCTCGCGCGCATCGAGCCGGAAGCCCGCGGCGCACCCGTTCTGAACCAGGGCCTGCTCGGCCCGCTCAATGTGCGGCAATGGCGCCGCTTCCACCGCGCACACGCCCGCCACCATGTCGCCCAACTCGAGCGCGCCCTCCGCGCGCAGTAGCCGGCCCCGCTATTTCACCTGGCTCAGCAGCAGCTTGCCGATGGTCTGCAACTGCATGTTGGATGTGCCTTCGTAGATCTTGCCGATCTTCGCATCGCGGTAGAGCTTTTCGACCGGATAGTCCTTGACGAACCCGTAGCCGCCGTAAATCTCCACCGCCTTGCTCGCCGCCCGCTCTGCCACCTGCGAGGCAAAGTACTTCGCCATGGCAGCTTCCTTGACGAAGTCGAGTCCCGCATCCTTGAGCCGAGCAGCGTTGTAGACCATCAGCCGAGTCGCTTCGATCTCGGTCGCGATCTCCGCAAGCTGGAAGAGCACTCCCTGGAACTCCGCGATCGGCTTGCCGAACTGCTTCCGCTCCTTTGCGTACCGCGCCGCGTGGTTCCATGCGCCCTGCGCCAGCCCCAGCATCTGCGCACCAATTCCGATGCGGCCTTCATTCAGCGTCTCGATTGCGATCTTGTACCCCTTCCCAACTTCTCCCAGCACGTTCGCTGCCGGCACCTTGCAGTCATCGAAGATCAGCTCGCAGGTGGAGGACGCGCGAATGCCCAGCTTGTCCTCCTTCTTGCCGACTGTGAAGCGGGGGAAGTGCTTCTCCACCAGGAACGCCGTAATGCCCTTGTAGCCTGCGCCGCGATCCACCGTGGCGAAGACGATGAACAGTCCCGCCTCCTTCGCATTGGTGATCCACAGCTTCTGCCCGTTCAACACGTAGAAGTCGCCTTTTCGCTCCGCCCGCGTCTCCAGCGCGAAGGCATCGCTACCGGAGCCCGCCTCGCTCAGTGCATAAGCGCCCACAGTATCGGCGGACAGCTTCGGCAGGTAGTGCTTCTTCTGCGACTCGTTGCCCCAGCGCAGCAGGGCATTGATGGAAAGCGTGTTCTGCACATCCACCATCACTCCCACTGAAGGATCAACCGCCGAAATCTCCTCCACGGCAAGGATCGCCTCGAAGAATGTCCCCCCGGCCCCGCCATACTCCGTAGGAATCTCAATCCCCATCAGCCCCAGATTGAAGAGTTGCGGCAGCAGCGACGGATGGAAGTGCTGCTCCTCATCCATCTTGCGCACCAAAGGCCCGATGATCTCGTCGGCAAACTGGCGGACTGTATCCCGAAACATCAACTCGTCTTCAGAGAGCCGGGTCAACGGCGCAGTATGGAGAGCTTCCAACGCAACTGGGGTCATCAGTACGGGTACCTCACTTCTACAATTGACGCCGGCGGATGCCGGAACGTCTCGTTCAAACGGAAGAGTGTAGCAGGCCGCGGTGAAGACTGGCATCTGCATCAGATCTGCACCCATGCAATCAGTTCTGCCACACAAATTCTGCTTGACGGCGCCTAACAGGCATAAGTAATTTATGCCTATGCCGGATACGCCTAAACCCAAAACGCCTCAGGGCGCGCTCCCCATGCTGATCCTGCGCGTGCTTCACTCCGGTCCGCTGCATGGCTATGCCATCGCGCAACGCATCCACGTGCTCTCAAGCGAAGTGCTGGCGGTCGAGGAAGGCCTCCTCTATCCCACGCTGCAAAAGATGCTCCTTAAAGGATGGGTTACAGCCGAGTGGGGAATTTCCGAGACGAATCGCAAAGTTCGTTTCTACAAGCTCACGCCGGAGGGGCGCCGCCAATTCAAGGCAGATCTCTCTGATTACGACCGGGTCAGCGAGGCCATCCGGACCATCCTGCACACCGCGTGAAAGGACACAACATGGGCGAACTATTCCGGCGTTTCCACTATCTGCTGCACCGCAACCGCCTTCAGCGGGAGCTGCAAAACGACATCGAGTTTCATCGTGAGATGTCTGCTCGGGCCGGCAGTAGCAACTTCGGGAATGCTCTGCGCATGCAGGAACAGGCCCGCGAAGCATGGGGATGGATGTGGCTGGAGCGCCTGATGCAGGACCTGCGCTACGCATGGCGCATTCTTCGTGGCTCTCCCGGCTTCACGGTCACCGCCATCCTTGTGCTTGCCATCGGAGTCGGCGCAAATGTCACCGCGTTCAGCCTCTTTAACCTGATCGCTCTCAAGCCACTGCCCATCCGCGATCCCGAATCCATCGTGCGGCTGGAGCGCCGCTCGCCCGAAAACATCACGCCGACCCTGCCTTTCGTCTCGGTTGAGTTCTATCGAGAGCATGCCCGGACACTCTCCGCGGTGATGGAGACCATGGGCGCGCCTGCGATGGAGTTCGAGCAGGACATGCAGCCGGTCTCGGTTCGCTTCGTCAGCTCCAACTACTTCGCCGAGCTGGGAACGCGGTCCGCTCTCGGCAGCCTGCAGCTTCCGCCGGAACGCAACGCGCCTCCCATGGTTGTATTGAGCTACGGATTCTGGCAGGCGCGATTCGGCGGTGATCCGTCCATTATCGGAAGGACCGTTCACCTGAATAAAAAACCGGCCACTGTCATCGGCATCTTGCCGGAAGATTTCGCCGTCCTCGACGGCTCGGATTCCGATGTATGGCTCCCTATCCTGCAGCAGCCATACTTTGTGGAGGGAAGCAAATTACTAACTGACACAGGCTCAGGCGGCGACGTCGCCATGTGGGCTCGTCTCGCGCCAGGTGTCACTCCTCGTGCCGCTGAACAGGAACTCCTCGGTCTTACGAACCAGTTGCGCAAACTCTACCCCAAGCTGATATGGGATAACGAGTACATCATCAGCGAGCCGGGCGGTCACAATACGATCATGCGGCCCGAAATGTACGAGATTGCTGCGATGGTCGGCGGGCTCGTTCTGTTGATCCTGGTGGTCGCGTGTACAAATCTAGGTGGTCTGATGATGGCGCGGGGCATCGCCCGTGAGCATGAAATCAGCATTCGCGTTTCCATTGGAGCAAATCGTCAGCGCATATTCCGGCAGCTATTTACCGAAAGCCTGCTGCTTGCGTCTCTCGGGTCCCTGGCCGGCCTTGCCCTGAGCTGCCTCGTCATGCGCCTCACGTTGACGGCAACAGATGCTCCGCGCTGGATGAGTTCGATTCCGGACTGGCGAGTCTTGGCGTTCACGGCCGGAATAACAGGGCTGGTCGCGATATTGTTTGGTTTTGCTCCCGCATGGCAAATTGCGCGCCAGCGCCAGCGCAGAAACTTCGCGCGCCAGGTGCTTATCGGTACCCAACTCGCCGCAAGCTCGGTCCTGCTCATTGTTGCCGCTCTGCTGGTGCGTGCCACACACCACGTCCTCTATACGGATCCTGGCTTCGGATACGAGCAGGTCTTCAGCATTGCGCCCGGACTGGACAATCATGGCTATGACGCGGCGAAATCGCGCGCCTATCTCGATCAATTGAAGACTCGCCTCTCCGCTCTTCCCGGCGTGCAGTCTGTCGCACTCTCGCAGATGGCTCTCCTTGGCAATGGAGTCACCGCCTCCATGTCGGTCCTCCTTCACGGAAAGCCGGTCACCATTTATCCCAATTCTGTTGACGCTGCATTCTTCCGCACCATGGACATTCCACTGTTGCGCGGTCGCACCTTTCTGCCCGGCGAAAAGGATGTAGACATCGTCAGCGAATCCTTCGCGGCCCGGCAATGGCCGGGAGAGGATCCATTAGGCAAGTCCATGTGGCGCGACGACAGCAAGAATAATAAGGACGTGATCGTCGGAGTTGTCGGCGACGCGCACATCAAAGCGCTGAACGATACCGACGCTTTGGAGGCCTATTGGCCTGCGCAGCCGGAGAACCTCGCCGGGATGTCAGTAATAGTAAAGACCGCCGGAGATCCGGGACAGATGCTGCAGCAGGCAAAGACAGTCGTCGAGAGTCTCGACCCAAAACTCTTTCCCTACATCTGGACACTGAAGTCAGGCTTCCGCAAGAACACCAAGCAGCTGGAAGATATCACGACCATCGTTGGCCTGCTCGGAATGCTGGCGATTTCGATAGCCGCCATCGGAATCATCGGTCTCGTCGCCTACTCCGTATCGCAGCGCACAAAGGAAATAGCCATTCGGCTGGCTCTTGGAGCGAAGCGTTTGCACGTTGTTGCCACAGTCCTGAAACAGTTCTGTTGGCCGATTGCGCTCGGCGCCATTGCCGGCGTTGGTGCCACCGCAGTCGTTTCCAGGTTCCTTCGCAGGTTTCTCTTCGGTATCGGAAATCTGGATCCGATCAGCTACGTCGCCGGTACAGCCATCCTCATTATGCTGATTGGAGTCTCAGCCGTAGCTCCTGTGCGCCGGGCACTGCGGCTCGACCTCGCGCGCTCACTGCACTACGAGTGAGCAGCACCTGAGCGATTGTCTGGAGTTAGCAGCAGAGCCAGAGCGGAGAGCATCGCAAGAGTCATGGAGAACAGGAACGTATGGCGGGGCCATTCCTGCGCCCCGAGCGCGCCCAGCAGCCCGCCTCCTGCGTATCCCACCCAACTCAGCAGAAACGCGCTCACTTTCGGCATAGGATTTCGCGGGTCCACAATTGCTTCCCCCAGCAGTTCCAGATCGCCGGTGATGAATGTGGTGTTCAGGTGAAACCCGCCGATGTAGCGAAACGCCCCATTCTGCACGCCAAGTATTACGGCCAGCAGCACAAGCAGCAGCCGCGCGTCGGCCGCCGCACCCTTCCACGAAAGCAACAGCAGTACAAGCGACTGCAGGGCAAGCACAGCAACGCGCTGACTCTTCGTCACCCTTTCGCCCGCGTGCCTTGCAAGCAATCGCGAGATCACGACTCCGGCAACGAAGGCTGCAACTAGCCCGCCCCGCAGCGCCGCTTTGCCAAACTGATGAGTCAGCAGCGAGATCGCCAGCAGCACCGTGTTGCCGGTCATATTCGCGACGAAGACCTGGCCCCACAGCAGGTACGCAATGGCGTCAATTGACCCGGCCGTTGCGCATAGCAGGCAGATCAGCGGTATTGCACGGATACGCAGCTTCGCTGCCGCAGTGGACATGGATCCGCCGGAGTCGACACCGGAGTGAACATCGAGCCGCTCGGTTGGATGCGGCCTCTATCAGGCGGGCAGGCTCGGTCCGTGCTCGACAATCTGCGGTTCTGCTGCGGCGCGCGCATCGGTGCGTGTCCGCGAGACACACGGCGAGCGGTGCACGATCGTCAGCTTCTCCCGCGAGAGAATCTTGCGCGCCTGCGCGCGCGCGTGGTTCGCCCATGGGCCCACCGGATCGAGCTTCAGATACATCGTCCAGTGTCGCAGCGCCCGACGTCGCTCGCCGGTGCGCTCGTACGCCAGCGCCAGGTTGTAATGCGCGTCCGCGTACTTGGGAACCAGCCGTATTGCGCTCCGGTAGGCTTCAATCGCGTCTGGCAGGCGCTCAAGTTCGTCGAGCACATTGCCCAGATCGAAAAACGCGAGCGCATACCCCGGATCGGCAGTCGTAGCGCGCCGATAGAGCTCCTCTGCGCGCCGGAATGCCCGGCGGTTGTAGCAGATCGTCCCAAGATTGATCGAGGAGGGCGCATGATGCGGATCAAGATGCAGCACCTGCTCGTACTCTTCGGCCGCCTCATCGATCCTGCCGCTCTCCTCCAGCTGAACTGCCTGCAGGAACAGCGCAGTCACGCGCGATTCCAGCGCCACGAAGTTTGGGTTGGTATTGGCCACCGTACTTGCTTCGCCCGGAGCAGGCGCATCGAAATCAAGGACAAATTGGCGAGCTATCGGCTCCATCACCGCGCCGGAATGGCGAAACAGAACGCGCGATCCGCGCCGCGATGCCGTCGCCTCCAGCAGGGGATTGCTCATGCCCGCCACCGCCTGCATCGCATCGACCGAGGCGCGAATGTTGGCTACCGAAACGCGGTTGGCGCGAAGATCACGAAGCTTTCGAAGCTTCACCAAGTCCTGGAAACTGTACGAATCGCCCGTCTCGATCAGGCCCGCACGCTCCCATGCCACGATTTGCCTGGCACGAAGGCGCAGAATGCGAAGAACGTCCTGACGGCTATATCTGCTCACAGCGTCACGCTCGTCGAGGGGCCTGAGCCCCCATCTGCTACACGCCTGCTCCTGCAGTTCATCACGAATATCCGCAGAAGAGTAACAACCAACATACTTCAGCGCGATTATGCGCAGTCGCGGCGGCGCGACGCAAGCTGCAACCTCGAAATAAAGGAGGAAAAAGCGGTACGAAACCCGAAAGGAACCGAACTTGGTTCCACTTTCGTCTGGAGCCGACGACCGGACTTGAACCGGTGACCTGCCGATTACGAATCGGCTGCTCTACCAACTGAGCTACGTCGGCGTTCCTGGTAGATTGTAGCGTCGGCAGTGGGCTCCGGTAAAGACGCGCAGTATTCCGGCGAGCGACGTGCCAGTGTTGCACAGATAGAGCGCTATTGTGTGTGCATGAGGCTCATCTTCATCTATGGCGCGGTGGCCAGTGGCAAACTTACCCTGGCGCGGGAGCTTGGGCGTCTGGCCGCGCTTCCGGTCTTCCATAATCATCTGATCGTGGATGCCGTCTCCGCCGTGTTCCCCTTCGGCACACCTGCATTCATCGCACTACGCGAGTCGTTCTGGCTTGCCGTGATGCGCGAAGCTGCACGCGAGGGCCGCTCGATCATCTTCACCTTCGCGCCAGAGCCCACTGTCACCGATGGATTCCCGGAGACAGCGCGAAGAACCGTGCAGGAAGCAGGCGGCGAAACCGTATTCGTCCGCCTCACCGTCGCTCCGGACGTACAGGAGAACCGGCTCGACGAAGAGAACCGAAGGGAGTTTGGGAAGATGCGATCTGTCGAGCAACTCCGCCAACTCCGCCCCGCGTTCGATATTTGCGAAAACAGAATGCCGTCCGCCGCGCTGACGATCGACACAACGGACGCGACACCCTTGGACGCCGCCATTCTGATAGCAAACACACTGCACCTGTCGCCGGAACGACCCTCATAACAATCCGGGAAGCATCCGTTGCAATACGAAAAAGCCACCCGGCAACAGGGTGGCTTTTTCTTTAGGGAGAATAGTTCCAACGGAGGCAAGGCCATCAGAACTTTCTTGGCGTCATAGTATGGGGGCCCTATGGGGGTGTCAAGGCCAAATCATTTTGCCCGTAACTGTAGTATTTTCAATAAAATACAGAAGAGGTTCTTCAGGCACACGCAAACCTGCGGATTCGCCCAATATTCGCCTCAGCGAGAAAATTGTCGAGGGTAAGCCCCGATTTTTCTTTGCCTTACTCTTGCCGCTGCACCATGCTTGGTTCAAATCTTGGGAAACCGAACCGTAGTCCCACGGCAACATCTGGTCGCCAATCCGCCACACTCCGGGGCAATCGCTAGCGCAAGTTCAGCTTGATGAACTCCATTTCGTCCACGGAGGATGCCGGCTTCCCTCTGGCGATGCGGTAAAGCGCTCGCCCGCCGCCCAGGAATATCCCGAGAAGGAACGTCGCTCCGCAGGCAATCAGGCAAAACCAGATGATGCCTACCACCAGCCGCGCCGTCTTCGTCGTCTCCGGTACATACCCAGCGGCGTTGTTCCATGTCACGGAAGCTTCGTAATTCACCTTCTCCGCCAGCTTGTGCGCGTCAGCCGCGTCCAGTCCTCCGCTCGTGACGGCCACCAGCGGTCCGCTGCGCCGCGTCACCAGCGCCTGCGTGTTGCTGGCCTCCAGTGCCGCTGTGAAGGGCGGATGTGCCTGCACCCCGCTTCTCAGATACTCAGCAATCGCCCGCTCGCGATCCGCTGCAATCTGCGGCGTCGGGTACTCGATGATCGTCAGCGTGCCCTCGCCGCTGCGCAGATTGAAGTCGCCGCTCAGCACCTCAGGACTCTTGCTGAAATCTATCAGCGTGGCCGGCAGCACGCCGCCGCCGCGCGAATATCCCTCCGGGCCCAAGGAATAACGCATGTGTGTGCGCTCCAGGTCCGTACGCGGCAAAAAGCCCGGTAAAGACGGAGGCACACCAGCGGCCCCGCCCACCATGGGCACCTTCCCGGCCAGATCGCGCAGAGCCGCTGCAGACATCGCGGTCACATGATCGAACTTCGCATCCACCAGGGTCGCGCCATTCCAGAAGAGCACACGGTCGCCGTTCGATGCGCCGCCCTTGCCGATCTCTTCAGGAGCCATCCCGGGAATGCGATAGAAGGTGTACGCGGCGTAGGCCCCGGAAGCATCGCCAAAGCGCATCGCGCGCACGGTCACCGTGTTGATGTTGTTCTTGTAAGTCCCCGAGGCAAAGTCGCGAAACCCGTCCTCCACCAGCACCTGCGCATTCGTCGTATCGACGTCGCCGGGTGCACTCGTCTTGTTGAGCTTTCCCTGCAAATTAAATCCGGCAAAGCTCTCCGGCAGCAGAGGAGCCGGCAGTCCGGTCGCAATCACCTTCGCTTCGCTGGGCTGCTTCACAGTGGATTGCGCGGCGAAGCTCCACCCGGGAAGCAAGAAGCCCATCAGGATGGCGCCCGCAAAGGAGAAACGAAGTCGTGGAACGAGACACAACATCATCTACCAGCTTACTCTTTTGCGGCACTCCGTACCGGCTCTCTCAATCGCCGGGGATATGACCGCTGTTCTGCGCCACGCGCAGCCCGCTCAGGCCGTTCACGTACTTGGCAACGCCGCGATACAACGACTCCGCAATCCGCTCCCGGTATTCGGGCTTGTTGAGTTGCTCAGCATCGTCGGGATTGGTGAGGAATGAGATCTCCGCCAGGATCGACGGCATATTCGCGCCGATCAGCACCACGAAGGGCGCCTTCTTCACGCCGCGATCGCGCAGTCCCGCATTTCCGTGCTCCAACCCGGCATAGAGCGAGCTATCAACATCCGCGGCAAACTGACGCGATTCGTCAATCTTGTCCTTCAGGGTGATCTTCTTCACCAGCCCGGAAAGCTCGTGGACGGACTCGTTCGAAACCGCGTTTTCCCGCGCCGCCACCTCCAGCGCATCGGGAGACGTGGTGAAGTTCAGGTAATACGTTTCGACACCGCGCGCTGTCGGATCGGAGCTCGAATTCGCATGCACGCTGATGAACAGGTCCGCCTGTGACTTGTTCGCAATCGCCGTGCGCTGCTCAAGTGGGATGAACGTGTCGTCATCCCGCGTGTAGATCACATCCGCGCCCAGGCGCTGACGCAACAGTTTGCCCAGCCGCAGCGCCACATCCAGAACCACATCCTTCTCCTGCATACCGCCCGGGCCCAGCGTGCCTGAGTCGTGACCGCCATGTCCGGCATCGACCACGATGCGCCCGATCTTCAGCCCCAGAGCGCGTGTCAGCGATCTCTGCCCGTCAATCGATTTCGCCTCCCGCGAAGTGCTGCGCGGAACGATCTCCGCGTCCCCATCGTCCGACTCGTCATCAGGCATCGCGCGACGGCCGGCTTTGCTGTTCGTCGCAGTCGTGACAGAAGGCTCCTCCAGCGCGCCGACTTTCACGTTCGCAGCAATCGGCTCGGTCGTCGGCCGGCTCGTTGCCTTCACCTGGTCAGTCCTCGTGCTCACCTCTGCAATGTCGCGCAGCGCCCGCGTCGCCCGCCGGCTGCTCTGGCCGCTGGTGGTTACCGGCTCGGCCGCGTGGACGTTCGACTCCGGTGGAGGCGGAGGAGCCGTTGCGATCTGCTGTGGCGCCGTTTGAGCGCCGGAGCGTGCGCCATGGATATCGATGATCAGGCGCCACGGGTTCGGTAGGAAGAATGCCGAGTACTCCGTCACCTGGTTCACGTCCAGCACAATACGGGTTACATCGTTCGAGAACTGCGCCACCCGGATCCTCTGCAGAAATCCGTCATCCGTCACGCGCACGGTTCTGCCGATTAGCTCCGGAGCTACCCGCGTGCCATGCAGATCGAAGTAAATACGATCCGGATTCGGCACCCGGGCCGCCTCATACGGCGCCTGGTCCTGCAGATCGATCGCCACCCGCGTGTATACCGGCGTGGACCAATGCCGCACATTGGTGACCAGCGGCAGCCGCCCATGGTGCTCCTGCGCCGCCGTGCGCACCGCACCCGTCAGCACCGGTTGACCCTCCGCCGTATCGGCGCCTGTCGCGACCTGTGCCGGTGCGGAAGCAATCGTGCTCGCCGCGGCTTCTGATCCCAGACGTGTCAACTCGTTTCCGGCAGACGGCGGAGTTACGGCACGCTGGCCGGAATTGGTCTGTGATGTTGCCGCAGCGATCGGCGACTGGGACGGAGAACTCTGAATCGGACTGGAATGGGCAAAACTTGTCTCAGCAGGGGTGCCGTTCGCCGGTTCTGCCTTTCTGCGCCGCGTGCGCTGATGCGCGGTCTCCTTCAACCCGGCGCGCGCCTGCGCGACCAGCGGATCATGCGGATAGCTCTTCAGGAACTCCTCATAGGCGCCTTGCGCCGCCGCTGGATCATGCAGATCGTGCAGGTAAATCGTCGCTTCCGCCAGCAGCGCAGACGCGACAT
>DASVAI010000125.1:0-9157 GCA_036376445.1 Acidobacteriaceae bacterium | reverse complement strand
ATCATGCTCCAGCGCCTTCCGGCACTCCCGCTGTGCCGTCGCATAGTCGCCGTGATCAAGCGCGATCTGCCCGATCTGGTAATAGGACTCCGCCTGCTTGGGCGCGAGCGCGATGGAGCGCTCGAACTCCGTCTTCGCCTCCTCGGAGCGCTGCGTCATCTCGAGGATACGGCCCAGTCCATAGTGCGCCGTCGGATCCTCAGGCCGCGCTTTGAGGTACTCGCGCATGTCGCGCTCGGCAGCCGGCATGTCCTCAAGATCCATCTTGACCCGCGCCTCAGCATAGAGCGCTTTCAGGTCTCCTGGCTCGATGCGGCGCGCCTCCGTTATCGCGCGCTCCGCATCTCGGTAGAGCCGCAGCTCGTCCTCTACGATGCCGAGATCGAAGAGGATGGTGAAGCTGTCCGGAATCGCCGCCCTGGCTGCCAGCAAAGTGGCCAGCGCATCGTCGCGATGCCCGGCGGCCCGCTGTCGCAGGGCAACCGCCTCCGCCGCCTTCACCGTCATATCGCGGAGTTCAGTGGACTTATCACCGCCGCGAAGCGCCTCCTCCAGATATGGCAGCGCCTCGACTTCTCTGTGCTCGAGCACTAGCGACCGCCCCAACTCAGCCGCGTCAGGAGATGTGCCCGGCCGGGTGGCCTGGGCCAGCGCTGCACAAACGCACAACGCGCCAAAAAGGAAACTGCAATAGGTGATTTTTCTAAGCCACTGCATCGCTACTGTTTGCGAAACGCATCGACCTGCTGCTTCTCTCGCGCGTCTCGCTCCTGCTTCAACCGCTGGAACTCATCGAGAGCCTTTCGCGCGTCGTTCGGCTTCTGCAGATTACGATACAGGCGCGCCATCGTGTAGTAAGTCTGCTCGCGCAGGTCGCCCTCCGGCTCCATGGCAAGGTATCTCTCAAGCGCCGCAACCGCATCTGCATCGTTTCCTGTATCCGCCAATCCACGACCGAGGTAGTAATAGGCGCGTGCGTTGCCGGGCTCTGCCGCGAGCGCCTGTTTCACCAGCGGCAGACCCTCGCTCGCGCGGCCACGCTCGATCTGAATGCTTCCTAGATTCAGCAACGCTCGAGGATCGTCAGGAGCAATCGACTTCTCACGCGCGAACGTGCGCTCCACCGCATCAAGGTTCCCCAGGTGCCTGTACTCGAGAGCAAGCTGATCGTAGAGGTTCAGATCCTCCGGATTCTTTGCTGACGCCGCCTCATATTCGTCGGCCGCTTCCTTGTAGCGCCGATCATCGTCATAGAGCCGTGCCCGCGCTTGGTGTACCTGCCACGAATCCGGCGCGAGTTGGTACATCCGCTGGTAGATCTTCTTCGCGACTGCTTGGTAGGCGCGGCCACGCAGATCAAGAAGGTCCAGGTCATCTGAAGAGAGGCGCGACGCTCGATCGAGTGGCGGCACAGCGACCTCCGGATCATCCATCGCCATCGCAATCGTGCCGGCGAGCGTAAGCGCCTGCACGTTGTTCGGCGTCAGAATCAGCTCCTCATCCACTGCCTTCTTCGCAGAATCCAGACGCCCTGCTTCGAAGTAGGCTATGGCGAGAAACATGTGCGGCCCGGGAAGCTTCGGCTCCAGACGTGCAGCCTTTTCGAGGCTGGCAATCGCCTCCTGCACTCGGGCTTCTCGCAGGAGTACCAACCCAAGGTTCAGATGTCCTTCCGGATTCTCGGGCGCCACCGTCACAACTTTTCGATACTCGCGCTCCGCATCGTTGTAGCGGTTGGCCTGCATCGCCGCCGCACCGAGCCGCATAGCGCTCTCGACATCCTGACTCTGCGCATGCGCCAGTGATCCAGAAAGCAGCGTCAGGACGAGAAACCCACAGCAGAATCGGGGATTCAGGCGAAGGATAGGAAGGAGAGCGGAGTTACCACACATACGGAACCGAGTACTCAGAACTTGCGAAGGTCAGAAACTCTCACAATATTACGTTGCGGCATTTCGGCACGGATAGAGAAAAGGCTGGAGCGATCGGGAGAATCGCTCCAGCCGTTGAGTGCTGTAGTTTGTCAGAGCATTTCAGTCTGAAGAGCTGAATGCCTGTCTCTCAGAATTGAATACGCGCTGTTAGCTGGATATTACGTGGACCATTGATGGTACCCGCGGGCACGCCGAAAAATCGGTCACCCGGGTTCACGTCTGGCGTCGCAAAAACGTGACGGTTGAACGCATTCAGCAATTCCACCTTGAAATTGAAGCTGACCGCTTCTTTGATCGGGAAATTCTTGATGATGCTGAAGTCTTCGTTGAAGTACTTGAAATTGCGAACCTCGCCAGTCACGCGGGGCACGTTGCCGAAGAGGAAACCGCCGTTGTCACAGGTGGGGCAAGTACCCGTCTGCCTTGCCCGAAGCCTTCTGTAATCAGCCGTGTTCTGATCGATCAGCGCCGGATTCGTTTGCAAAGCTGCATACCCCGCATTGTCAGGCTTTCCGTCCGGACCCAGCGGAATCAACAGTCCGTTAAAGATCGAATCCACATTGGGATCCGGCCCTGGCAGGTTATTCCCGGCTTTCAACTCGCGGAATGGATCCAGCTTGCCATTGCGGCGGGCATTGCTCGAAAGTGAGGTCCCTGGAATGCGTGTGAAGCTAATGCAATTGTCCCAGCCCGGAATGCCCGTCGCGCAACCGAAGGAAAATGGCTCACCCGACTGGTAGCGCTGTACGGCGCCCACCTGCCAGCCACCGACCAGCAGATCGAGCGCACGGCTGCCCGAGAGAAACTTCTTGTTCTTTCCGAAGGGCAATTCATACAGATAGCTGATGACAAATGTATGAGGAATGTCCTGGTTAGAGAGAGATTTCTGGCTCTTGGAGTTGAATGGATCTTGTTCCTGCGTAACCCCATTTGTAACGTTAATGATGGAATCCGCATTGGTAATTGTCTTCGACCATGTGTAGGAGGCCTGGAGTGTAAGCCCCTGATAGAAGCGCCTCTCCACACTTGCAATCAGCGAGTGGTAGGAAGAGTGCCCCACGTTCTGCAGACAGCAGTCAGTCGCAATGAATCCGTACTGTGGGAATGGTCGCAGCGCCTGCTGAACCTTTCCATTGAATGACGCATATGGCTGCGCAACGCTATTCGCCGCAAGATCATAGCTCACGAGACCATCACCGCGCGCAAAGTTTGACTTCGGCATGTTGTTGATGTTCTCTTCCTGCGACTTCAGGTGCGCTCCGGCGCTGCCGATATAGCCAAGGGTCATGATCAAATCGGTAGCAACTTCACGCTGCATTTGCAGGTTCCACTGGATCACCTGGCCCGGGCGCCCATAGCTTGACTTAATGAAGTTGCCGAAGGTACGCGGTGCGTCTGCGTTGCCGTTGTCAAGCTGACCCGGATCCAGATTGATACTGGCCTGATAGGCGGGCATCCCGCCGCCTATATCAAATGCCGGATCAAACCCATTTGAATTAAATGACGGGTTTGCCGTGTAGCCTGTCCGCATATCTCCGCCAAAGTCGCTATATTGCAGCGGGCCATACATGACTCCGAAGCCTCCGCGGAAGACTGTCTTGCCTGCACTGCCTCCTGGCGTGAAGGCAAAACCAATGCGTGGCGCAATGTCCTTGTACCAGGTATCGGCCCACCGCTTGTTACAACTGCTGCAATTGGAAGCGAAAACCAACGCACCCGGTAATCCGTTGTTCGGATCGATTGCCGTGGTGCTGAAGTTGGACGTATCATTCGCCTTCTCGCGGCGTGGCCGGTCAATGCTGTAACGCAGCCCAATATTCAGGACCAGATTGTTCGAGACCTTCAGGTCATCCTGTACGAACATCGCGTAATAGTCTGATATCCACTGCGCCTGATGAAACGGCACGCTGACAGTTCCGGAATCTGCCGTTCCGAGGAGCAGACTGGCGAACCCATTGCCCGTACCGTTCTGGAATGCGCCATCCTGGCTCGCTTTGGTGCTGCTGGTCTGGAAACCGAAACTCCCATTCACTCCGCCATTGGCTATCGCTGAGTACTGCTGATAGCGGTAGTCGAAGCCAAACTTGAAGCTGTTGCGCCCCTTCTGCCAACTGATCGAGTCGTTAAAGCGAATCCCATTGTCCACGTTGTCATCGTTCTGATTGCGGCTGAGATCGCTATAGCCAGCAACAACAAAGTGCGGAAGCCCAGTGGTGATGTTGCCGATCCCGAGTTGCTGCGCATAGTTGATGCCGGTCGCCGCCTGGTAGGAAAAGTTGATCGAATTCGTCCGGTTATAGCCAATGTTCAGGTGATTGAGGATGTTGGGCGTGATCACATAATCCCATCCGCCGCGACCGAAGTGGGTAATAAAGTTCTGGATTTGCGTAGCGTAATCCTGCGGACCCAGAAACGCTCGATTCGTTGGGTTGTTACGGACATTGTCACGCGAGGAGTACGTGCCCCAGATCTTGTTCTTGGCGTTGATCGCTTCGTCGATCCGGATCGTGTACGTGGTGTTGACCACAAGCGAAGAAGATGTGAGCGTGTAGTTGTTGTTCAGCGCCGGCGACGTGGGATGGGGGTACAGATTTGCGACCGCCGTACCCACCTTGCTGAAGCGGTTCTGAGGAATGACGTTGAAGTCGGCCGGAAATGGTCCGTTCGGACTGCTGGGCGGCGTACCGAACGGGAGGCGGCAGCGGACACCATTGACTGTGCGCGTGGTGGCCGGATCGAATATCTCGCCGTTGAAAATAGGGCTGCCGTCGCACGGATTGGTCTGCCCATTCGTGCCATTGATCAACTGGTCCTGGAAGTTCCCGTTGCGCTCCGCCGCCGTTGGAACGGTACTGATGAAAGGACCTCCAAGCCGTTGCCGATATTGCTCCCAAAGGAAGAAGAAAAAGGTCTTGTCCTTGCCGTTATAGACATGCGGGACTTGCACCGGACCGCCGAGGCTCCCACCGAAATCATTCTTCTTGTCCGGCGGCCGATTATTCTGACTCGCCGACTGCAGATCTCCAACAGACCGGTAATAGGCTTTTCTGCCGTTGTTGAACCAGTCGTTGGCATCGAGTGCGTCATTACGGAAGATGTCATACGCGGTGCCGTGATATGCGTTGGTTCCGCCCGCGGTGACGAAGCTCTCAATCCCTCCCGTAGTGCGGCCGAATTCCGCAGCCGGCGTGGAGTTGGTGATCTTAAACTCGGAAACGGCTTCTACGGAGGGAGCAGCCTCGTCATACGAAGAGCCATTTTCTGAACGGACAACCGAAGCACCATCCAGCAGGATCTCAGCGCCAAAATTCTGGCCGCCGCCCAGTTTGCTCAGGAAGATGCCATTGTTGCTGTTGGCGCTTCCCGGACCCGTGGTGCCAGGAATGAGAAATATGAATGCTTCGGGCGAACGCATCGCCCCTACGCCGCCTAAGGCCAGGGGAAGACTCACAATTTGCTTGGCGGTAACGGTTCCGCCTACATCGGACGACTGCGTCTGAATGGTGGGCGCATTCCCCTGCACCGTGACCGTCTCGCTGCTGCTGCCGAGGGTCAGGGTGACATCGAATGCGGTGACGGTCCCCACCCGGACCTCAACGCCTGCACTAATTGCCGCCTTAAAGCCCTTAGCGGACGTTGACACGGTATAGCGGCCGAGTTGAATCGATGGAAAGCGATATGAGCCGGCGCTGGTTGAAACTGCTGTGTAAGCGGAACCGGTGGCCTCGTTCTTAGCAGTGATCGTTGCGCCTGCAACATAGGCGCCGCTCTGGTCCGTGACGTTGCCGGCCATCTGGCCCTGGTTGGTCTGCGCATCGACCGATAGACCGACTGCCCACAGGAACAGCAGGCAAAGTGCCGCAGCGACTTGCCGGAATGCTTTCATAATTCGCCTCCTCAAATGCGAACGCCCTACAAACGGAGAGATTCGTTGTCTCTCGCCTCTTTTGAGAATGAAACCGGTTTCAAGACCGGTTCACACATCTCCTCTACACCGCAAAGGATTCTAGGTATCGTCGGTTTAGTTGCGCCATGAGTGCACCGGACCACTGCGATCTAGTACATATGAACTATGGTTTCCAGGCGGCGCGGCATGTCATCGTCACCACTCGTTGAGCACAGCTCCCACTCCAGGGCTTCGGGCGCTTTGCCCGCGAGGGAGCGTTCACTGGTCACTACAGATTCTTCCCGTGAGATCAAAATCCTGCTCGTCGATGACCATCCGGTAGTCAGAGCCGGTCTGGCAAGCATGCTTTCCACCATTCCCGGCCTCACGGTCGGCGGAGCAGCCTCCACGGGCGAAGAGGCGCTCCAACTCATCGACAGCGAAACGCCCGATGTGCTGCTGCTGGATTTGCGCATGCCCGGCATGACCGGAATCGACCTTCTCAAGATCCTTCGCACACATCCGCGCCCGCCCAAGGTGATCGTCCTGACCAGCTATGAATCGGATGAAGAGATTTACCGCGCGATCGAAGCAGGCGCACATGGATATCTGCTGAAGAGCACGCCTCAGGCGGAAATTGTTACGGCAATCCAGACCGTGCACGGCGGCAGACACCACATCCCGCCGCGCATTGCCGCCCGCCTGGCGGAGCGCATGGTCCGTTCAACGCTGACACAAAGAGAACTGGAAATCCTGGAGATGGTTGTGCGCGGTCTGACCAACAAGCAGATTGGGCATGCTCTGCAGATCAGCGAGAACACCGCGCGCAATCACATCAACAGCATCATCCGAAAGCTCGACGTCTCCGGACGCACCGAGGCCGCCACCGCAGCCATTCAGCAGGGCCTCGTGCGCATGCCGGATTAGAACCGCGGTCCGTTATTTTCCTGCGCCCGGCATGCGCAGCGTAATCACCGTAACGCTCTCGTGCGGAAAGGTGTGCTGCAGGCGCCCTTTCTGAACGCGCTCCTGATTCGTAACAGGTGCGACGCGCTGCGGATCATCGTCGTCATTCTCGTCGCTGATGCTCGCGCTGCGCAGCGTCTGCACCTCCGCAATACGTGCCGATGCAAAGTTACGAATCGCAATATCCGCAGAAATGTCGACATCCAGACTCCGATTCACGCAGAAAATCGAGAGCGTCTTCTTCGAGGAATCGAGCGCCGACGTAACATCCAGGTACGGCACGTTTGCGATATCCGGCAGCCGCGCAACCCCGTTCTTTACCGAGTAGCTGCCCGCGTCTGCCGTAGCTTCCACCGGCTGCGCGGGATGCGCGGTCGAGTACATGCGGAACGCATAGTATCCGGGCGCAGCATACACCTGGCCGCGGCTCTTCCAGATGCCGGCAAACTCCATGATGCCGGTCATGTCAGAAATCGGAACGATGTCCGCATTGCGCAACAGCATGTTGAAGAAGCCCGCGGTATCCACCGCGCCACCCATATTGCGGAAACTGGGAACACCATCGCGATTGCCGATGAAAAGCCATTCCGTGAATGCCACGTGCGCGCGATGCGCAAATGCGGGATGCTCATCGATCTGCTCTTGGTCATCGCGCATCTTTCGCCCCAGCTCCACCGGAAGCGCAAAGGCGGCCTGTGTCATGAAGTCAGTGGACGCGTGGGCAAGCTTCGTTTGTGTATTGGTCACGACGAAGTGAGTCGAGAGATAGTCGAACGTCCCTGCCGGATTCGACAGTTGATGCGCATTCCACGAGCTGAACCAGTCAGGATCGCCGCCGGTAGCAATCAGGCGTGCAGTCGGATCAACAGCGCGAATGGCTTTGCTGAACGCAAGCGTGCGCCCCGCAATCTCGTCTCGCGTCGGCCAGCCGAGATTCCAGTCGCCCCACAGCTCGTTGCCCAGCTCCCAAAGCAGCCCGCTGTGCTGATGCCAGTGCTCATCCACATAGCGCACCCAGTCCGCTGCTTCCTGCGGCGTGCCGCTGCCCAGATTCAACGCGATCTGCGGCTCCGCGCCAATCAGCTCACAAAAGTGCAGGAACTCATCGGTGCCGAATGTGTTGTACTCCGGGATTCCCCACGCGATGTTCAGCATGTTGACGCGTTTCTCCCGAGGGCCAATGCCGTCACGCCAGTGATACCCCGAAGTGAAATTGCCGCCGAAGCGCACCAGTGGCGTGTCCATTGCCTTTGCTATCGCTACTTCGTCCGGATCGAGCCCATCAAGCGCGTCAGCGGGCATAAGCGAGAACTGATCCAGATCCACCCGCTCATCGCCTGCTACCTCGACAACAAAATCTGCTGGTTCCAGGCGATTTAGCGCATCCTGCTTCAACTGCAACTCGAAACCATACTGCTTCCACTGGTCTGCGGCGGCATCCACCGTTGCACTGGCAAGCACATCACTGCTGCTCCGTTTGCGAATTGAGATGGCCAGCGTCGTCGGCCCGCTTAGATGGCGAGCTAACAAGCTGCCTCTGTAGCTGAGCGTGCGCTGCACAGGCAGATACACCTGCTGCTTGATGCCGGTCGGCTGCTCTGGTACTCCCATCACTACCAGCGATCGCCACGAGTTTGCTGCATTGCCCCATCGCGGTTCGTACCGATTCCCCTGCTTCGCGTCGAGTGGTTCCCATGGCAAGGGCAGTCCTAAATTCGAAGCTTCCATCAGTTCCGGGCGCTCGTGCACCATCTTTTCAAGATTTCGAGCACTCCACAGATTCTCCTCAAGGGACGGATTTACCAGCAGCTCCGCCCAGAGTCCGTTGTAAGTGGAATCGCCGATCGGCTCCAGGAAGCTGCCGAAGATAGTGCGCGGTATCGGAGCGCCGGCGTTCTTGCCTGCATCGATATCGATTTGCGCCTTGGAGGGTACTGGCTTCTCAACCGTGATTTGCGCGCGGCAGCACGGGATCAAAGCCGATGCGGCAGCGGCAAACAAAAGCGTACGCGACAGAGACATGTCTGATGTGGCCCCAAAGTAGGAAGTCCGCTGGATGCGGCGTACGCCAGTCTCGGCCAAATTCGCAGGAATTGCAAAATCCACGATCGAACTTCGGTTGATTACACCGCTTCCCCATCTCAATAGTTTTCGAGACAATGACGAAGAGGCGAGGGCCAGTGGACGCGCGATTCTGAGAGAATACGGGGTTTCAAGGTCAGGATGGACAGATGACGACAACCCAACCGGCGATCCGAGCACCACGCGGAAATACCCGAACTGCGAAGGGATGGATTCAGGAAGCCGCCAAGCGGATGCTGATGAACAATCTCGATCCCGAGGTCGCTGAAAAGCCGGAAGAGCTGATCGT